>JABDEQ010000028.1 GCA_013286985.1 Bacteroidota bacterium
ACTCCAGATAGAAATGACAAGGTCAATAAATAAACTACATCAACAACACTTTCCAGGCATCCATTACCCGGCCATTATCTAACAATTGCCTGGCTTTTAAATGCAGGTGCAGGGTGCGGCTGTCACCAATTGTAGCATCAAGCAGTTCTTTCATTTCATCGGTTTTACTAAATGCTTTTACCTCCTCATCGGATGGTAGCGTTTCAACAAGTCCTAATAAGCCCAGATTATTCCCGGTTAATACTTTGGAGCATTTAACCTCTTTGGGAAAAGCATCAACGCCGATACCTATTCCGGCACTGCCTGTTGGTTTGGAAATTTTAAATAAATTATCGCTGGTTACCCTACAATACCAATCGCCGCCTAAACGAGCCACCAGATCTATTTTATGCGGGTCTATTTTGCCATTAGCATCCAAAATCGCTTCATTGATATGAATCCTTTTCACCTCGGCAATAACTAAATTACCCGCTCCCCCGTTTTTTCCTAACGATATCACATCATTCACTACACATTCCAATTGAACGGTCGATTCCGCTACCCTCGGTGGCTTTATCGTCTCCGAAGCCAATTCAGTAAACCCGGCTTTCGAAAATTCATTTACGCCTTTTTTGTAATCCATACTGGTTAAATAGGTTTGTTGCACCATATCGTAGTTCACAATATTAATCACACATTCAGGTACTTCCAAAACGTTTTCAAGCGTGTGTTTAGTGGTATTATCCCGCGCTCTGCTTGTCGGCGAAAAAACACATATCGGTGGATTGATACTGAAAACATTAAAAAAACTAAACGGACTTAAATTAACCTGGCCGTTTTTGTCAATAGTGGATACAAAGCATATTGGCCGGGGTGCAATGGCATAGTGCAAATAAACTTGCATTTCGGCCGGTGTTAACGATGATGCATCAATAGTTTTTAACTTCATTCAAATTTTTATTTAAAGCTTAATCAGCCTAACAGCTATTTTCTTTGATCCAGCGTCCACCATTTGGTTTGTTCTTTAAAATAGTATTGCTTAACAAGCTAAGCCGATAACTTTCTCTTTTCTGCCGCGAGATTGGGTGAGCATTTTGCAAAAAAATAAGTAAGCCTTAATAAAGATAAAATAATAAATTTAGCATAAGTAATTAGATTTCCCGCCTGCCGCGAGTATGCAGCGCAAAGGCCCAAAGCGTTTTGCATTTACCTTCAAACACGGTGTCACGAGAAGCATTTGCGCTTGGTCCCGCCCGTCATTCTTGCGCCAGATGGGGGTGAATCTTTTGTCAGAATCAGAATTTACTGAATTTTAGAATTTCCAGGATGCAATAGTTTATTCTGTTCATTCTTTAATTCTGCAAATTCTGATTCTGACATTTTGTACTTCCCGCTATCCGTAGACTCTGCCCACAGATTATTATGCCTGTAGGCGACTACAGCACCTCACCCCAGAAAAACGTCATTATAAACGGGTTATGGCCACGAAATTAATGTCCCACCCTGAAACAACATTTTCGATAAATTTGCAAATTTTTGGCCCACGCTGTGTCTTGTCCTGAAATAGGTTGACAAAAGGAGTCAACAAAATGGAACAAGAAAAGCTAAGAGAACAGGTAAGAAAAGATTACTTGGCAGGTCGGGGGACATATCGTAGTTTAGCAGAGCGATACAGGTGTTCATCGAGCACGATCCACAGATTAGTGATGGGAAAGAGTAAAAAAGAGAAAGCGCCGAAGCGGGGAGCTGAGCGTGTTGAGGGCTGGACATCAAGGAAATCGGACATTGATCAGGAAATGCCTACAGCGGTTGACGAGCTACAGGAAGAGCTACGAATGGCAAGGCTGAAGATAGAGTTGCTGGAGACGATGATAGACATAGCCGATGAAAAGATGGGAGCGAATATCAGAAAAAAAGCGGGAGCCAGGCAATCAGGAGAATAGTACAAAGAAAAGGGAGGGGCAATTTGTCTCGTCTTTGTGCATTGTCAGGCTATTCCCGTCAGGCCTATTATAAGGATCGGGTTGTAAAGGAACAACAGGCATTCGCTGGAGAATTTATCATTGAAAAGGTAAAAGCCTACCGCAAGGTACAACCGAGGATAGGCGGCCGCAAGCTGCTGTTCATGCTGTCGCCGTTTATGCGTCGACATCGGTTAAAGATAGGGCGGGATGCTTTTTTTAAGCTATTACGGGCCAACTGGCTTCTGATAGGCCGAAGACGTCGGGGCAAGCCCAAAACGACAGATTCGAGTAACTGGATGAGAAAGTATCCCGATTTGGCAAAAGACCTTAGTCCGGTATGTGCGGGCGGGTTATGGGTAAGCGATATTACCTATGTAGAGCTTGATGAGGGGCATTGCTATTTAAGCTTGGTAACAGATGCCTACAGCCGTAAGATAGTAGGTTATCATTTGAGCGACAATCTGTATGCCACTGGACCTGTAGCAGCACTGGAAATGGCTATCGGTGGATGTAGCGATACGACAGGGTTGATCCATCATTCAGACCGTGGTTCACAATATTGCTGTAATGATTATATAGACATTTTACAAAAGCATCAGATCGGTATCAGCATGACCCAAAGTGGGGATCCACGAGAGAATGCAATAGCAGAAAGAGTAAATGGCATATTAAAAACAGAGGTTTTAAAGCAAGATGTTTTTGCCGACATAAGCTCGGCCCAGGCAGCGGTTAAAGAGGCTGTTGAAACCTATAATTACCTCAGGCCCCATAGTAGCGTCAGTATGCTAACTCCTGCATTGGCACACCGGGCACATGGCGGACTTGAGCAGAGCTGGAAGAATTATTACCAGTATCGATCGGAAACAGCCGAAATAATGGATGGCTGAGCAGGATGGTTTTTCCACAAAAGCAGGAGTTTTTTAAAAAGAAAAAAAGAAGCAAAAAAAGAAAAACGTGTTAAAACGTGGATAACACAACGTGTTATCCACGTTTTAACACGACAAACAAGTAACAATAATTATTAATTTTGAGTGTCAACTTTTTTCAGGACGAGTCACTGTCCCAAATTGCCCCGCAAGAGCGGTTAACTTATTGATTTATAGTGGTGGGGTGTTTCGCTTGTACCGGGCTGTTTCTTTGTGTGTCATGTATTTGCGGGACAAGCGCAAGTGACTCAAAACAGGCTTTACGCTACCTGCCTGTGACAACACCAACAGGGGCGCAGATCTTCCGGATGTATTAAGCTAACTGAATTATTAGTAATCATTTAACCACTTTACTGCCGTTGCTATCCATTTAAATTGTTGAAATTAGTGGTTATGAAATCTTTGTTTACAACTGCTTTTATAGCATTAATATTCTTAATGTGTACCTCCTTTCAGCCGCGAAATGAATGGACACCTTTGCTGGATAAAACCTTATCTAAATGGGAAATTTACCAGAGTTTTAAATTTCATGAAGGATACAAAGGCGCAGCACCAAAAGATAGCAGTGGAAACGACATTAAACCCATTGGCTACAATATCAATAAGGATCATGTATTTTCTGTAATAATGCAGGACGGCGAACCGGTATTAAAAATTGATGGCGACATTTACGGCTGTGTATTCACTAAAGAAAGCTTTAAAAATTACGACTTAAAGCTGAAAATGAAATGGGGTGTACACAAGTACTCACCCCGTTTAAATGAAGATAAAGATTCGGGCGTGTTATATCATTCGCAGGGCCCATGCGGTGTTGAATACTGGCGCACGTGGATGCTATCGCAGGAGTTTCAGGTTACTGAAAAAGGCATGGGCGATTATTGGTCGCAAGCCAGCTCCCGATCAGACGTAAAAGCCAGGAAAGATGGCAACAACTATTACTTTGATAAAAATGGCACCCTGATGGCCTTTGGTTCAGGTACCGGCAACGGTAATTTTTGCCACGCAGGCGAAGATGCGGAAAATAAGAATGGCTGGAACGATATTGAGTTGATTACCTATGGCGATAAAAGCATCCGCATTGTAAACGGCAAGGTAGTTATGGCGCTGTCAAATAGCCGTTACATGGTAGGCAATGAAGCCAAACCACTGGTTGAAGGTAAAATTCAAATTCAGAGCGAAGCAGCCGAAGTTTACTACAAACAAATCGAAATAAAACCCATCAACGGCATACCTGCCGAATATGCGGAGTATTTTAAATAACGTATTTCCCCTTTGTCATGTTGAACGCAGTGAAACATCTTCTGCGTTAGATAGGTCTGCTGCATACTTATCTAACACAGAAGATCCCTCTTTCATCGGGATGACAAGAGGGATCTTCTATAAATAATAGGAAATATATCCCTATCTGAATTTATCTTTCAGCGCGGCCAGTTTAATGGCAATGTCTGTTTCATGCTGCGGCTCTGGCTTCCTGTTGTTATTTCCAGGGCGGTTGTTGTTATTGTTTTGCGGCCTGCGGTCGTCGTTTCTTCTTTCAGCAGGTGCAGCGCTCTTATCGCTATCTTTCATGGATAGAGCAATACGTTTGCGGTTAATATCCACATCGGTAACTGTTACTTCAACCTTTTGATGCACTTTTAATACCTCGTTAGCATCCTTAATAAAGCGGTTGGTGATCTGGCTCAAGTGTACCAAACCATCCTGGTGAACGCCGATATCAACAAAAGCGCCAAAATTAGTAATGTTGGTTACAATGCCGGGCAGCTTCATGCCTACCTTTAAATCGGTAATGGCATTAACGCCATCGGTAAAACTAAAGGCCTCAAATTGCTCCCGCGGATCGCGGCCTGGCTTGGCCAGCTCGGCCATAATATCGTTCAATGTGGGCAATCCTACGGTGTCTGACGTGTATTTTAGTAGTGGGATGCTTTTGCGCAGCTTGTCATCGCTCATCAGCTCCTTTACTGAGCATTTTAAGTCACTCGCCATTTGTTCAACCAAAGCATAACGCTCGGGGTGAACGGCGCTGGTATCCAGCGGATTTTCGGCATGATGAATGCGCAGGAAGCCTGCCGCCTGCTCAAAAGCCTTATCGCCCAAACGCGGCACTTTCTTTAACTGATCGCGGCGCTTAAAGGCGCCGTTTTGATTACGGTACTCCACAATGTTTTGTGCCAGCTGCGGCCCTAAGCCAGACACATAGGCCAATATTTGTTTTGATGCCGTGTTCAGCTCCACGCCAACGGCGTTCACGCAGCTCATTACGGTATCATCCAATGAAGTTTGCAGTTTATTTTGATCCACATCATGCTGATACTGACCAACGCCTATTGATTTTGGGTCGATTTTTACCAATTCGGCCAATGGGTCCATTAATCTTCGGCCGATAGATACTGCACCACGCACGGTAACATCCTTATCCGGGAACTCGTCGCGCGCAACTTCTGATGCGGAGTAGATAGATGCCCCGCTCTCGTTAACCATTACTATAGCCACGTTTGGCAGGTTAAGCGCACGTACAAACACTTCTGTTTCGCGGCCTGCGGTGCCATTGCCAATGGCAATAGCTTCAATATTATATTTTTCGAAGAGATGTTTGGTCGTTTTCTCTGCCTCTTTAGCCTGCCCTGCGCCGGTATGTGGGAAAATTGCGGTGTATTCCAACAACTGACCCTGCTCATCCAAACAAACCACTTTGCAGCCTGTACGAAAGCCGGGGTCAATAGCCATGGTACGTTTTTGACCCAGCGGTGCGCCCAATAACAGCTGACGTGCATTCTCTGCAAATACGCGTATAGCTTCTTCATCAGCATTTTTCTTGGTGAACAAACGTACCTCTGTTTCCATCGATGGCTTCAGCAGGCGCTTGTATCCATCGGTAATGGCTTGTTTCACCTGGTCGGCACTGGGGTTATTACCTATTACAAATGCTTTTTCGAGCAAATCAATAGCTTCGTCCTCTTCAGGCTTCAGATCGAGCCATAAAATTTCTTCCTTTTCACCACGACGCATCGCCAACACACGGTGCGATGGTGCCGTTTTAACAGACTCCGACCAATCAAAATAATCTTTATACTTAATGCCGGCCTCTTCCTTCCCCTCCACTACTTTCGACTGAAAAACACCCTTTTCAATAAACAGGCTGCGCATTTGGGCGCGCACTTCGGCATTTTCGCTTATAACTTCGGCAATAATATCCCTTGCGCCACCTAATGCCTCTTCCAGGCTCTTAACGCCTTTTTCTTCGTCAATAAATTTGGTGGCTTCCAGTTCTACATCTATACGTTTTTGCTCCAGTAGCAAATCGGCCAAAGGCTGTAAACCTTTTTCGCGGGCTGTAGTGGCACGTGTTTTTCTTTTCGGACGATAAGGCAGATAAATATCCTCCAGCAAAACCATTGTCTCAGCTTCGTTTACCGCCTTTTCCAGTTCGGGCGTTAACTTGCCCATGTCGGTAAGTGATTTTAAAACAGCTTCGCGGCGCTTATCCAGGTCGCGTAATTGTTGCATCCTGTCGCGTATGGTAGTTACCTGCACCTCATCAAGTTCTCCGGTAACTTCTTTACGGTAGCGGGATATAAACGGAACAGTAGCGCCTTCGTCAAGTAAAGCAATAGTAGCGCTCACCTGCTTTTCGGCGATAGAAAGCTCGGCAGCTACTTTTTTATTGTGATTGATCATAAACAAATTTGGATTGCGAAGTTGAGTAGAATTGAGTGGAAATTCAAGCACAGGTTATCAACAAAAATGTAAAGTTTTTTGAAACCCTGCCAGCTTTATAACGTAGTTGTTTAAAATAATTATTCTTTTCAATATAGCGATGGGTTTTAAACCCATCGCTATGTCGGCAAATTTACAATATCTTTGCCAGTCATGACAAATACACCTCTTTTACAGGCAACTTCGGTAAGCAAAATTTATTCGGGCGAACAGGGATCAGGAATTAAGGAAACGGATATTACCATAAAACGGGGTAAAATAACGGCCATAATAGGCGAAAGCGGCAGCGGCAAAAGCACCCTGCTGAAACTGCTTTATGGTTTGCTATCGCCGGATAGCGGTGAGGTAAAGTTTAGGGGCGAACGTATTTGGGGACCGGCAGAGAAACTGATTCCTGGTCATGATTCCATGAAAATGGTTACCCAGCACACCGATGATTTGAACGTGTACGCCAAGGTGTGGGAAAACATTGCCATTATGCTGCCCCATACCGATTTAAAGGCCAAGCAGGAAAAAACCGAAAAAATAATGCAGCAGCTTAAAATGCACCACATGGCCGATAAGCAGGTTGCCAGTTTAAGCGGCGGCGAAAAGCAACGGGTAGCCATTGCACGGGCTATTATTGTAAAACCGGAAATTTTATTACTCGATGAGCCTTTTAACCAGGTAGATACCTCGTTTCGCGAAGGTTTACAGCACGATATCAGGCAAATTGTAAAGGATACCGGCTTAACGGTGATCATTGTATCGCATGATCCGGCTGAGGTATTATCAATGGCCGATGAATTGGTTGTTTTAAAAGAAGGTCGTATTTTAGAATCGGGCGAACCGAAAGCTTTATACCAGCAGCCGGAACATTTATACACCGCCAAATTGCTCACCAATTGTACCGTATTGAACAATGCCGACGCCAATGCCATCGGCATAAAAACAAAAGCAGCACACGTGGTTGTTTATCCTGAATGGGTAGAAACCACCAAAAGCTGGACGCGTAAAGACTGGGAGGTAAAACAGGTATTATTTAAGGGCTGTTACGAAGATTTGTTGTTAGATAACAAAGGCATAACCCTGCGCGTGCTGAACGACCAGTTTGGCAAATACGCCGAGGGAGATAAGACGCATCTTAAATTAAATAAGTGGTTGGAGTATTAGGCTTTTAATTGATGATCTGTGCCCCTGTTGGGTGTTGTCACCAACAGGTAACGTAAAGCTTGTATGGTGTATAGGCCCTGCGGTTTGCCGGTGACAATACCGGCAAAGGCGAAGGAAGTGACCAACAGGTAACGTAAAGCTTGTATGGTGTATAAGCCCCGCAGGTGTGCCGGCGACAACACCGGCAAAGGCAGGGTATTAACCCTTGGTTTGATGATCGGCAACGGTGTTCACCTTTTTCAAAACATCAATCAATTCGCTTAACTTCATTGGTTTAGCCAGGTAATCGTCCATGCCACTTTGCAGGCATATTTCTTTGTCTTCTTTCATGGCGTTGGCCGTCATGGCAATAATATACGGTTGTTTTTGGGTCGATTTTCTGAGCTTTGTAGTGGCTTCCAATCCGTCCATTACCGGCATCTGGATGTCCATTAAAATTACATCGTAGCTTTTTTTGCCGGTTTGTTCAAGCACTTGTTGGCCATTTTCAACCATATCGGGTTTATAGCCTAGTTTATTCAGGATGCGCTCAATCAGTTTTTGATTGATGATATTATCTTCGGCAATCAATATTTCCATGGGATGCTCCAGCGCAAAATCAACCGGGAACAGGCTATCGGGCCTGCTTTCCTGTTTAATTTCATTTTGTAAATTGAGCGAAATCTGTATGGCCTGGCATAAATGATTCTGTTTAACCGGCTTGACCAGTATTGACGAAAATAATCCCGGATGCTTCCTTTTGGTTTCATCGCCGATAGAGCTTAACATTATCACCGGTAACTTTGACCCTTTTTGTTTTAATACATTGGCAAACTCCACGCCATCCATGCCGGGCATTTCCATATCGGTAATAATCAAATCAAAATTTTGGTTGCCGGCAAGTATATCTAATGCCTCATGTGCCGACCCCGCTTCGGTAGCTGCCAGGCTCCAGTGTTCGAGCTGTATTTTAAGGATGGTAAGGTTGGTTTTGTTATCATCAACTACCAATACGCGCGCACCCGATAAGCTTTTAAGATCGCAGACGGGCGATGCCACAGGGGCATTTTTACTCTCGATGGTACTGATAAAGAAATCAAATTCAGAGCCTTCGCCGGCTTTACTTTTAACCGAAATTTTGCCGCCCATTAAATTAACCAATCTTTCGCAAATAGCCAGGCCAAGCCCGGTACCTCCGTATTTACGTGTAGTTGACGAATCAACCTGCGAAAAGGCTTTAAAGAGCGAATCTATTTTTTCATCAGGTATGCCTATGCCGGTATCTTTCACACTAAAGCAAATATCAAATCCCTCATCTGTGCGTTGTTCTGCCAGGTATACTTTAACAAATATTTCGCCCTTAGCCGTAAATTTCATGGCATTATTGATCAGGTTGATCAATATCTGTTTAAGCCTTAAGCTATCGCCAACAATATGAACAGGCACATCAATATCCAGCTGATAAATAAGATCTAATCCTTTTTGGGAAGCACGAAGTGAAAACAAATCCATTACCTCCTCAATAGTGCCACGCAGATCAAAATCTTCGTGCTCTATTTCCATTTTGCCCGATTCTATCTTCGAGAAATCAAGAATATCATTAATAACATTCAGCAAACTTTCACCGCTGTTGATTATGGTATCGGTGTATTCGCGCTGTTCAAAATCAAGTTTAGTTTCGGCCAATAAGGAAGCCATGCCAATAACGCCATTCATAGGCGTGCGTATTTCATGACTCATGGTAGCCAGGAAAATGCTTTTTGCCTGGTTGGCTTTTTCAGCTTCTTTACGGGCCTCTTCTTCATGCATTTTTTGTGCAATAAGGGTGGTATTTAACTCCTGCAAATTTTCGGACTGCTCTGTCAGTTTTTCCGACTGCGACAGTAGCTCTTCATTTAGCGCATGCAACTCGTCCGACTGTTGTTTCAGTTCCTCAGCTTGTGCTGTAACTTCAGCGGTGCGTTCTCTTACCTGTCTTTCTAACTCCGCCTTTTGCCTGTTTACCCTGTTTAGCCGGTAAGCATAAAAGCCATAAATACCCGATGCTGCGAGCAGGAATCCCAATATCCTGAACCATGCCGTACCCCAAAACGGTGGCGAAACAATAACTGTTACTGTTGCCCCTTTATTGTCCCACACATCATCATTGTTTGATCCTTTTACAGTGAAAACATAGGTACCGGGCGCCAAATTGGTATAGCTTGCCTTTCGCTCCATACCGGCACTAATCCAGTCGTCGTCAACACCATCAAGCTTATATGTGTATTGGTTATTACGCGTTATAACATAATTGAGCGCCGCAAAGTTGAACGATATAAACGACTGCTTATAATCCAACTGAATGGTATCGGTATAGCTGATATCTTTTTTAAGCGGCGAATTTTTGCCCGAGGGCGTTATGTTTTTATTAAAAATCTGAAAATCGGTAATATAAACCGGCGGGATAAAATTGTTTATTTTGATGTTATCGGGATAAAAGCTGTTAAAGCCTCTAACTCCGCCAAAAAACATTTCGCCATCATTAGCTTTTAAATACGAGTTGGCTTCAAACTCCATTCCCTGCAAGCCGTCCCAGGTATTAAATAGCTTGCATTCGGTTGTTGATGGATTGAGCTTAATAAGCCCGGATGAGGTTGATATCCAAAGGTTATGCCTGTTACCCTCGGTTATGCCTTTAATAAACAATGTAGAAAGACCCGCTTTTTTGGTAAATAGCTTGAATTTATCTTTTTTGGCATCGTACAAATAAAGCCCCTCCATACCCAGCCAAAGCCGGCCCTGGCTATCAGTAAATATTACCCGCGAATCGGTATTCTTATTTTCTTTTTCTAAATAATGCGAAAACCTGTGCGTATTGAGGTTGTATTTATTTAAGCCGCCATCATCGGTACCAAACCAAACATTGCTGTTATTGTCTTCGGCAATGGAAACAATATTTTTTCCATGCAGGCCGGTAACGCCATCAGGATCTTTGGTTATCCGGGTGAAACGATGTGTTTTGGTGTTGAGCAGGTTTAATCCGCCGTAATAGGTAGCCACCCAAAAATTACCTTTACTATCCAGGAACATTTTCTGCAAAAAGTCTGAACTAACGGAGGTCTTATCCTTCGGATCATTTTTAAAACGGGTAAAACTGCCTGTTTTGACATTTAAAAGGTTAATGCCGCCGCCCCAGGTACCAACCCAAATATTGCCATCAGCATCGGCGGCTATAGCCTGTACCGCATCAGACGACAGACTGTTAACATTACCCGCCTGGTATTTATACTGTTTAAAGCTTTTGGTATTACGATCGAACAAATTAAGGCCGCCGCCGTCAGTACCTATCCATATTTTATCATTACTGCTCTGATAAAAGGCCTTTACATCGTTATAGCTTAAACCATTGTTGGAAACACCTTGCTTATACAACTTAAACTTATCAATATCTGATGTATACTGGTTAATGCCACCGCGGTGAGTGCCAATCCACAAATCGCCCTGGCTATCCTCATACACGGCAGAAACACTGGTATTTGAAAGACTTCCGGCATTTTCGGGCCGTGGGCCATATTTGAAAAATGAATTATTCGCTGCATCATACTCGTTAAGGCCCTGGTTTATGGTACCGGCCCAAACGTTGCCTTTGCTATCGGTAAACAAACACAATATCAAATCGCCCGATAAACTTCCGGCATCTTTTTCGTTATGCTTTAAAGCTTTAAAGGTTCCATCAGCCTGGTTAAATAATAAAATGCCATCGGCGGCTGTGCCCAGCCATAAATTGTTATGAGTATCGGCGGTAATTGCTACTATATTAACATTACGATTGCCGTAAAGCTTGAATGATTGTTTTATTTCATCGGGTTGGTTAAGCCCGGCCGGGGTGCCTATCCAGATTTTGTTATTTTTATCACGGTAAATATAATTAACCGTATCGCTGCTGATACTTGCCGCGTTATTACTATTGTGCCTGAAATGATGTATTTGGCTGGTGGCAACATTAAATAATTCAATACCGCCGCCAAGCGTACCCACCCAAATATGATTATCATCAGCCTTACAGATAGAAGTAATTACATTGCTGGAAATACTTTTGGCATCCTTTTCATTATGGGTGTAAACCGTAAAAGTATTGGTAACCGGATCAAAGCAGTTTAAGCCAAATGAGGTACCTACCCATAGTTTGTGCCGGGCATCTTCATACATGCAACGAATAAAGTTATCGCTTATACTGCCTGCTAATTTCGTGTCATTGCGATAGATGTTAAACTTAACCCCGTCATAGCGGTTTAAACCATCACGTGTGCCAAACCAAATAAAACCGCGGCTATCCTGAAATATACAATTTATGGTGCTGTTGGAAAGTCCCTGCTCATTGCTGATGTGTCTGAACCTTACATCAGAAATTTGCGCATATGAAAATAAAGGGACAGAAAAAAGAAAAATACAGGCCAGCCTGCAAATAAACATTTTGTAACACTGTGCAAGTGCAGTATGGTTAGTACCAGTCATTCAAAACAGGGGTTATTTTTAAATACCTCGTGGTCACTAAATTAATTGATTTCAAATCTAGTGAAATATATTATTCTCCGGTAGGTATTTACGTGATTATTGTTGGGAAGGATTGCTTAGATTTATATTTTACATAAATCTTATTTTATGGGACGTATTGTAATTGTGGCTTATAAGCCCAAACCCGGCAAAGCCGATGCCTTAAAAGAACTGGCCAAAACACATGTGCCACGCCTGAAGAAAGAAGGGCTGGTAACAGATCGTGTGCCGGTTATTGCCGAAACTGCCGACGGCACAATTGTTGAAGTTTTTGAATGGCTGAGCGAAGAGGCTATACAAAAAGCGCACAATAACGCGGCTGTTTTACAGATGTGGAGTGAGTATGCCGAAGTTTGCGAGTATGTACCCCTGCATACTTTAAATGAAGCTTACAAAATGTTTGCAGATTTTACGCCGGTTAATTAGCCTTCCAGCTCTACCCAATTACCATCTTCTTTAATAATGCCGATCAACTCATCAAGCGCTTTGGCCGAGTTGATATTTTTCTTTACCGCTTCTTTACCACGATACAGGGTTACCTTATCGGTACCCGAACCTACGTAACCATAGTCGGCATCGGCCATTTCGCCGGGGCCGTTTACTATGCAACCCATGATACCAATTTTAAGCCCTTTTAAATGACTGGTACGGCTGCGGATCATTTGGGTAGTAATCATCAAATCAAACAGGGTACGGCCGCAGCTTGGGCAACTGATATATTCTGTTTTTGAAATGCGTGATCGGGTGGCCTGTAAAATGCCGAATGCTGTAGAGGTAATTGCTTTAGTATCTATTGCTCGTGCATCAATCCAGATACCATCGCCAAAGCCATCAACCAGCAGCGCGCCCAGATCAGTGGCTGCGTATAATTGCAGGTTGGTGATAGCCGAAACCCTACTATCTGCATCAAAGGAATAACTTTTTTTAATAATAACCGGAACCTCCAAACCTAGTTCTTCCATCTGAAAGAAGAACTGACGCTGATCGGCCATGCCATGCAGCTCGTTAGTTTCCAGTACAAAAACCAATGACTGATCAAAAGGTAATGCACCAAATTCGTCCGACTCAATATCGGCAGGTTTCACTAAAACCAGGTTTAAGGCTGATGACCGGTCGGCAGTATTGTCAATATATTCTGTTAAAGTAAACAGCGGATGGCACATGGTTTTATCTGCCAATTGTTGCCAGGTTTTGTAATTATAAAGCTGTTTAAGATTGCCGGGAAAGTTGAACGATGGCAGTTCATCCGCCAGATAAACAAAATCAACCGATTGATCGGCCATGTTGTATTTATCCAGCAAGGCCGAATACAGGTAGCCTGCATCATTCAAAACAGCAGGATCTTTTAAGTTCTTTTTTGACAGATCGACTACTACCCGCGGCACCATGTGGCCGCCAATAAATGCATTGGCCTCATAAGTGTGGCGGCGTTTATACTCGTACGGATTGTGTTTGAAGTCCGAAGTCTGGAGTCCGAAGCCCGGAGTCGCATTTCCATTAGATGACTTTCGACTTTCGACTAATGACTTACGACTCGAGTAACGTTCCACTAAAGCAATGGCTACCGGCGCTTCGGCTTCAGGCTCTTCGGTTAAAGAAACACGAACAGTATCGCCCAGGCCATCTTCCAGTAAGGTGCCTATACCTACGGCCGATTTGATACGGCCATCTTCACCGTCCCCGGCTTCGGTTACGCCAAGGTGCAAAGGATAATTCATTCCTTCGGCAACCATCGTCTCCACCAGTAAACGGTAAGCCTGTACCATCACCTGCGGGTTACTTGATTTCATGCTGACCACAAGGTTGTAATAGTTCAACGTTTCGCACATCCGCATAAACTCCATGGCCGATTCAACCATACCCTGCGGGGTATCGCCATAGCGGCTCATAATCCTGTCGCTCAAAGAGCCATGATTGGTACCAATGCGCATTGCCGTGCCATATTCTTTGCAGATTTTTACCAGCGGGGCAAACTTCTGATAAATACGATCCAGTTCGCCCTGGTATTCGGCATCGGTATAATCTATCTGGTCAAATTTCTTTTTATCGGCATAGTTACCGGGGTTTACGCGTACCTTTTCTACAATGCGGGCGGCAACTTCGGCCGCGTTAGGCGTAAAGTGAATATCGGCAACCAATGGCGCAGTATAGCCACGCTGACGGAGTTGTTTTTTAATTTCGGCTAGATTTTGTGCCTCTTTAATGCTGGGCGCGGTAATACGTACATATTCGCAGCCTGCTTCAATCATCCGGATAGACTGCTCAACGGTACCCATAGTATCCATGGTATCGGTGGTCGTCATGCTTTGAATGCGGATGGGGTTATTGCCACCCATGGGTACGTCGCCAATGGCCACCTCACGGGTAACAAAACGCGAATATTCGGTTAAAGAATTACAGTAACGGCCTTGCAGCAATTTAACAGCATCAGTATTCATCAGTTGATGGCTTTTTATCTGCTGCAAAAATACGAAATAGGATGGATGTTATAATGAGGGAAATGTAAAGGACATAAAGTAGGGCACTTTACTTAATTAATAATGTCCTTTTAAAGAGTAGATGTTTATTTTTTCACCGTCGACATTGTATACGATGCGGTGTTCATGATTAATTCGCCGCGACCATTTTCCGGACAATTCGTGCTTTAATTTTTCAGGCTTTCCTATGCCCTCAAATGGGGTTTCACGGATGGATTGAAGTAACTCTATTATTTTCTTCTGTATACCTGTATTTCCACTTTTTTGCCAATCATTTAAATCTGATAAAGCTTTCGGCGTAAATACTACTTCCATAAATTGTCAATATCAACAACAACACCCTTACCTGCTTTAAGATCTTCGTCGCCTTGTTTTATCATTTCAACAAATTCAGGCTCATAAGCTGATTTACCTTCTTCAAAGGATATTTTAAAAGCTTTCATAAAAGCTTTTAATGCAGCCAGCTGTTTCTTGTTTTCAGGATGAACTATCAGTGTTTCCATAACACAAATTTAAAATAATTTAAATCAAAAACAGATTCTTATAATGAATCATGTGATCTCGTAAATCTTTATCAAATTATAAATCGTTCAATAATTATTTATAATTTAGTGTCGATTATACAGTTATTACCTAAATAAACCATTATGCTAATTAACAAAGCTTCTTTGCAAAGGGCCATCGGTCTGCTGTGTGTGTATTTTATTGTTTTATTGCCTTATAGCGGGTATAGCCAGGAGACAAGATCTATTGCAGATTTTGATAAAGACTGGCATTTTCACTTAGGTGATGTTACTGACGGACAAACAACAAGTCTTAACGACGCCGACTGGCGCCTGCTCAACCTGCCGCACGATTGGAGTATTGAAGGCAAGTTCAGCAAAGACAACCCTGCCACCGCAGAAGGCGGTGCATTACCGGGTGGTATCGGTTGGTACCGTAAAACGTTCACCATTCCGGCATCTTCCAAATACAAACGGGTTTATATTGATTTTGATGGCGTATACCAAAAAAGCGATGTATGGGTAAATGGTCATCATTTGGGTTTCAGGCCCAACGGCTATATTTCTTTCAGGTATGAACTAACACCTTACCTGAACTTTGGTGGTGAAAACACCATTGCTGTTAAGGTTGATAATTCTGTGCAGCCCAATTCGCGCTGGTATTCGGGCTCGGGTATTTACCGGAATGTGTGGTTGGTTACTACAAATATAACGGCGATTGATCATTGGGGCACTTATATCAAAACGCCAAACGTAACTGATGCATCAGCTACTGTACAGATTCAAACAAGCATTAACGATCCGGAAAATGGCAAACAGGTGGTAAAAACCACTACTGTTGATGAGAATGGCAAAGAGGTTAAAAGTCCTACTTCCCAGGTGGTAGGGGTTGTTCAGCTTAAGTTGAAAACTACCATTTATGACGAGACTGGCAAAGAAATTAAAAGCATTATCTCTGATGTGACAAGTGCTCCTAAGTTATCTCAAGCAATTGTTCCCCAGGAATTGATCATAACAAATCCGCAGCTTTGGTCTGTTGATCGTCCGTACTTGTATAAGGCAGTTAGCTGCCTTTTGCTGGGTAGTTATGTCATGGATACTTACACTACGTCTTTCGGTATCCGCTATTTCAATTTTGATGCCGATAAAGGCTTCTCCTTAAACGGCAAGCCGATGAAAATTTTAGGGGTATGCGACCACCACGACTTAGGCAGTTTAGGTGCCGCCGTTAACACCCGAGCATTGGAACGCCAATTGCAGATTTTAAAAGCAATGGGCTGTAATGGTATCCGTACTTCACATAATCCTCCTGCGCCGGAGCTGCTTGATCTATGTGACAAAATGGGTTTTATTGTAATGGATGAAGCCTTTGACTGCTGGGAATGGAAAAAAGCCAAATTTGATTATCACCTGTATTTTAAAGAATGGCATAAACGCGATTTGGAAGACCAAATATTGCGCGACAGGAACCACCCCAGCGTAATTATATGGAGCATTGGCAATGAAATCCCTCAGCAGGGCGATACTTCTGCGCTGCGTATTGCACCAGAACTGGCGGGGATAGTTCATAGTCTGGACACTACAAGACCTATCACCACCGCTAACGACAGGCCTGATACCAGCAATAAAATTATTAAATCGGGTGCTATTGACCTAATTGGCTATAACTACCACGAGTTTGATTATGCTAAGTTTCATGACCGTTATCCGGGTAAAAAGTTTATCGCTACTGAAACTACTTCGGGGCTCGAAATGAGGGGACATTATGATATGCCATCGGATAGTATACGCATCTGGCCTTCCCGCTGGGATAAGCCATTTACTGATGGAAACGTCGATAATAGCGTATCTGCCTATGACAATGTGCGCCCCGCGTGGGGTTCAACGCATGAGGCTACCTGGAAGGTGATGAAAAAGTACGATTTTCTTTCGGGCATGTTCATCTGGACCGGATTTGATTACCTGGGCGAACCTACACCATATACATGGCCATCGCGCAGTTCATATTTTGGTATTGTTGACCTGGCCGGATTCCCTAAGGACATTTATTACATGTACCAAAGCGAGTGGACCAATAAACCGGTATTGCATATTTTCCCGCATTGGAACTGGACACCCGGAAAAACTGTTGACATATGGGCGTTTTATAATAATGCCGATGAAGTGGAGCTTTTCCTGAATGGAAAATCATTAGGCATAAAAAAGAAAACCGGCGACGACCTGCACGTAATGTGGCGCATAAAATTTGAGCCCGGAACCCTTAAAGCCGTATCGCGCAAGGATGGAAAAGTAATTTTAACCCGCGAAATCCATACCGCAGGTAAGCCTGCTAAAATTGAGCTGATTGCCGACAGGAAGAACATCAAAGCTGATGGTAAAGATCTTTCCTTTATCACTGTAAAAATATTGGACAAGGACGGCAATTTAGTACCGGACGCTAATAACCTGGTAAACTTTAAAATAAATGGCAATGCATTTATAGCGAGTGTTGATAATGGCGATGAAGTGAGTCATGATCCGTTTAAAGCAGATTACCGCAAGGCATTTAACGGCCTGGCGCTGGCTATTGTACAATCAAAAGACAAGGGTGGCAATATTACTTTCACCGCAACTTCTGATGGTTTACAAGCCGCAACAATAGTATTGCAATCGAAATAAAATAAACCAATATCAGATAGAAAAGGCGCTGCATGTTAATGATGCAGCGCCTTTTAGTTATAAATTAAACAGATTGTATTCCAGTCTTACAAGGTACATATGCGCTGTATTGCGCTGCATAGTGCTGTAAAGCGGCACACGATAAGAAAAGTCTAGTCTCACCAAACTGTTAAAAATCAGTTGCACTGCCGGGGCCACATCCAAATAACTTTGCCCGTACCCTGGATTGGTTTTACCCAAAAACTCGGCATATAAATTCAAATTGGTTTGATCATAACTTTTATACTGAGTGGGCAATAAAAGATATCCGGTTGAAAGCGTATACGCAATAGCATCGCGGGCATTACCAAGCGGTAGATGATTATCTCCGGCATTATCCCATGCGTGCAGGTAACTGGCAGAGCCGGATAGCGCCAGCTTATGCAATAATTGGGTAAACACCACACCGCTTTGCAAGCCTGAATTATCGCCCTCCAAAGTAATTTCCTGGTTAACTATCGGGTTATTGATGCTTGATAATTTAGCAAAAAAGGCACCTCTGAAATGCTTTTGAACCGAATCGACCGATAGAAAGCGATACTTAGCGTAAACACTCCCGCCTTCAAAATGCTGCTGGTTTTCGTAATAATCTGATACGTATAAGGAGCTATGCACCATCAGATTTTTAGTGGCGCCGTACATTAGTTCAAACGTAGTGCGGTTTTTATAACCGGGATTAAAGAACTCCTGGTTCTCTAACCGTATGCCTAACGAATTGGTAGCCATGTTGCTGGCCGGTTCGGTATTTACATACAGCTCCTGCGAAAACGCAGGGCAAGCTATAGCCACAAGGCCAATAGCCAACAATAAATGCTTCATCATAAAAACAAATAAAGTTTATATAACTGCGTGATAAATACGGCTGCCATTTGCCGGCGCAGCGTCGGTAGTTTGACCGAGATATTTTTTTGATACCGATTTAGGCGCAAAACCTTTATCAATTAGGGTTATAGCTACTTCACCGGCAAGTGGTTTATCTGCCGCATTCATTAACCTAAAGGTATCCGCACCATAACTAAAGGTATTGCTGCTCAGTTTCACACCATCAAAATTAAAAGTGGTTTTTAAACTGTTGACAAAAAAGCCGGCATCCTGCACTTTTTTGCTGATCAGATCAAAATTTATCGCTTCGCCATTTTTAAAGGTGAGGATAAAAATATTGTGAAGCAGATCGGTTTTAATGTCACTAATAAACGGAAGCGTGCGTAAGGATTTTTCGGTAGCTTTTGAACATAGGGCACAGGTTAGTCCGCTAACCTGCAATTCGGCTTTGGAAAATTGTGCATGAGCTAATCCTGTTGAAAGGATTAAAAGAAGGAGGAATATTTTAAGGGTTTTCATTGTTATCAAATATTAAATCGTAAAAAAATTAAACTTGGGTTCATTTTTAACTGCCCGCAGGCTTTGATTAATATTGATTAAATACGGAAAACGCAATTTTTAAGATAAATTACAGGCTGGTTAGCTAATACATCCGGCGGATCTTTGCCATAGTTTTTTGCTTCAACGGCACTACCTAATGAAAAAGCGAAAGCAGGAAAGAACATTTTAGGCAGGCTGATTATAGCCGTTTTTGCTAAAACCGATTGTGCCTGTGCCTGATGCGCATCCTTAACTTTTACCTCGATATGTTTGTCCTGGCAACATTTCATTTTGCAAGCAGCAAATTCACCATAATTTTTTACAGGAGAATTTACTGTTACCGAGATGATTTGACTGCAGCAATAATGCAAATTAAGCGCAAAGCCGGTTGCTGTAATTAAATACAGTAACACCAAAAACGAAGCGCTTACCCTTTTTATCATATCACGAAAGTACTGTTTAACTGGTTGATTTCAAAATAGCTGGATGCAATTCAAGTTGCCGCGTTTACACACGAAACGTTCCGATGGAATGTAAAAATTGTTGTTGAATATTTTTTCTACCAACCATTCGTCCTTACAGGACGATCAACTCCATTTTTCGTCCTGTAAGGACAAATGGTTGGTAGTCCGGCATTAAAACAGGTGTTAACGTTCCATCGGAACATCTGGTGTGTAAACGCGGCAATTTGAATTGCATCCAATGTTATGAAATGAAAAAGCCTTCTGACACGCAGAAGGCTTTTTCATTATACAAAAGACAGCAAATTAAGCGCCTTTTTCATCATCAGGGGAAGGAAGACTTACTATTCTGAAAGCTACATTGCCATTAGGGTCGGTAACTTTTTCATAATAAATATCATTAGGAGACACATAATATTTTTTTCCGTTCAGGGAAACTTTATGGCATCCGTCGGGTAATTCGTTAACAATATCACCAACCTGCGGAGCAGCAGTGCTTACTTTCGCATTAGGGTCAGTAGTACCAGGATCGGTATTTAAAACGCCATCGCGGCCGGCAACAACATATACTTTTTTGCCTTTATCGTCGGTGGTTTCTTTATAATAAACACCACTGGCTTCATAATATTGCACACCATCAATTTTTATAGCTTGTGCATTTGACGGAAGCTCAGGAATGCCGGCACCTACAGGAGGAGCCGTAACCTGGTAACCACCATCATCATACGGTGTATAAAAAACGCCGCCGTAATAGTAATACAGGCTTGAACCCCAATAAAATGGATAATAGCCAAATGGCAACACACCAACGTAAAAACCCCAGTGCGGGTAACCATAATAACCAAAACCTGGTCTGTAAAAAGCGCCGCCATGATAGCCAACGCCTGCAAAATAACCAGCACCAGATCTGTAGCTATTTACACCGGCAAAGTGCGTAGAACCACCGTGATAACTACCGAAACTGCTAACACCGCCGCCATGAAAACCACCACCGCCGCCGCCACCACCGTGGAAACCACGCTGAGCGTTAGCAGGTGCAATCATTATTATTGACAAAAGCCCGGCCAGAAACAAACCGGAACCGTATTTAAACAACTTTTTCATTTTTATATCTAAATAAACTTATTAACAGATTTTTCTTATTTAAAGTATAAGTACTTAAAAATAAACTAATATAATCGTTAGACGGAAAATCAGTAAGAAGGTTTAATTTATTTTATTATTTTTTTTCTTACTCCGCAAGCACAAATCTATATACAATATAGCCATTATTTACATTAGTTTTCCATTAGAATGGCATAATTTACGCTTTTGTTACAATCTAACTAACCTACTTTAACCAGCCCGGCAGGGAAAATAAGCTTGAAGCTGCTGCCCATATTTTTTTCGGAGCTTACTTCTATCTTCATCTTGTGAAATTCGGCTATTGATTTCACAATAGGCAAACCCAAACCAAAACTATCCTGCGTAAGCGATTGCCTGAATTTTTTGAACCGGTTAAAAATAAAAGGCAACTGTTCGGCACCAATCCCAATCCCTGTATCATTTATACTTACGGAAAAAATATCGTTTTGATACAATCCAACAACGTTAATTTCGCCGTTTTCCTTGTTATACTTTATCGCATTGTTAATCAGGTTAAAAAACAGGTTAAAAAGTAAAAACTTATTTACCTTAACTAATTGCCAGTCGGCCGGTATGGCTGTCTCAAAGCTTATATTTTTATCCTGCAGCCTGATAGAAATTTCATCATATACTTCCTGTATTAATTCAGCAAGCGGGATATTGTCTTCCTTTAAAAACTGCTCGTTTTCAATTTGCGATATCAGCAGCAATGTTTTGGTGATACTTTTTAAGCGGTTCAGGATTTTTTGCATCTCCAGCAAGCGTGTTTTTAGCTCGTCGGCAATGTCCTCCTGCTCAAACATGTTCTCAATTTTCGATTGCAGGATAGATATCGGCGTCATCAACTCATGCGAAGCGTTGGAAATGAACTCACGTTCTTTTTGAAAAGTACTTTCAATAGTCTCTATCATTTTATAGATGCTTATATCCAGGTATTCAAAATCGGAGGTACTCGTTTTCACCTTATCATACGATCCAAAATTGGGGAATTTATGGCCTATCAATTTGGTTTTAATAATTAAGCCAAGTGGCCGCAATACATAGGTCGAGTAAAACTGATCGGCCATTATCGTCAGCAATATCATGCCCAATAACACCTGGAAAGCAATATTCTGAAGCGGGCGAGTTGTTTCTGTAATGGCATCAACGCTAATGGCAATCTCCATCAGGTATTTTTTACTTTCCGCATTAAAGTTGTGGCTAAGTATCCGGTATTCAATGGTATCGCCCTGTATAAGGCGTTTCTCATTTTTAATGGTATCCAACACCTCGGTCGATGAGTCAACACCTATACTTACGTAATCTTCTTTTAACGGGGTATAATAACTGGCATCGCTGTAGTTTTTTATGCCTTGTATTTTTATAATGCGGAGCAGTTTATCTTTCTGTTTCCGGAGTTTATTATCGGTATAATTTTGGTTTATATTTTTGATAAGGGCAGGCAACAACATAACAAAAATGGTTACTATCACCAGTTTTGATAGGGCATTGAACAGCGTAAGCTTGGTTTTTAGTTTCAAATGTTTAGCGTTTAAACCCTCCTGCCCAGAGGCATAAATATCAACTACTTATCTTTATTTTATATCCTAATCCGCGTACCGTCTCTAACCAATCGGGCGGGGCAAACACATTCAGTTTTTTCCTGATATTTTTGATGTGCGCATCAATATAATTTGAATCGTAGTCATCATTAATAATGCTTCCCCAAATATGCTCGCTTAACTGTGAACGCGATAAAGTACGATTTTTGTGCAAAATAAGGTAAGCTATAAGGTCAAATTCTTTTTTGGTGATAGAATTAACCTCGGTATTGTAGTAAGATATGGTACGATCGGTAAGGTTTATTAAAAAGCCGCCCAGATCAATTAAGTTTTGTTTTAAGCCAAACTTACGGCGGGTTATAGCCTGCATGCGGCTTTGCAATTCAAGCAGTGAGAATGGTTTGGGCAGGTAGTCATCAGCACCCAAATCAAGCCCCTTAATACGGTCATAAACCTCGGCACGGGCGGTTAAGATGATACAAACGGCCTCGGGGTTGTGTTTCTTTGCCTCCTTTAACAAATCCAGGCCATCATAATCGGGCAAACCCAGGTCAATTAAAATAAAATCGTACAGGTTAACGCCAATTCTTTCGGATGCAGATGTCCCGTTAAAGCAGATCTCGCAGATATAATTATAATTGGTCAGAAAAATTTCGAGCTCTTCTGCCAGCGCTTTTTCGTCTTCAATTATTAAAACATTCATATAAATATTTAAAAAAAGAGATAAAAAAATGTCAGGTTAAAAAACACTTCATGTCTGTTCTTTAACGCTCCTTCAACGTTAACAGGTATAGAATATTTCCACGATGCTTCAAAAGTATAATGCGGCCTGTTGTAGGCTATTGGCAATTTAAAACTGTAGTTAAGGGCATTAAACCGTCCGTTATCATAATTGGGGACGCGCTCCCCTCTTGGAAACGATGGAGGTGGCAGTTCCTCCAGGTTAAGCTTATCCGGGTTATCAACCGAATATTTTTCCACAAAGTTCTGCGTGCCAAAAATAGCACTGATGGTAGGATTAAAGGAAAGATAATCTTTATCGTCAAAAACACTCCAGCTTGTTTCAATGTATTTGGAGGTATTCAGGGTGATGAAGTAATCGTTTGCATCGCCAAAAAGATAATCGCCGGTGATGCTTGATTTGGCAAATTTCCAGTCGAAAGTATTTTTAAAATCAATATCATTGGCCGATGCCGATTTTATTACTGCGGCTGCATCTTTATTAAATATAAACCTGGTATAACTGATAGTCCCCGAAAATTTCTTCGAATAGTTAAACAGGTAGCCTGCGCCCAGGTCAAGCTCATCAACCAGTGGATTGTAACCTAAAACCTTATAAACGGATGTATATAAAAAGAAGCCCGATTTTGTATTGTAAATAGCATCGGTGCTTACAAAAGGGTATTTAATGGGCCCGGTACGGCCAAAAAACTGGATATCGCTACCATAGCTGGCTCCAACTGAAATTGATCTTTTTCTGAATACGGTATCGGTATCGGCTGTTATATGAACCTGCTTATCCGTATCGGCAAAAAAACAAACCTTTACCGTAATAGCATTTACAGCATTACAAACTATCAGGAAAAGCAATATGAAAATGTATTTCATCAATATTCAATAAACGGTTTGCTGATTTTGTTAATTGCCACTTCGCCGCGGAATTTCGGGCGGTCTTTCCAACCCCTCGGGTCTGCGTTGCCGTTTTGGCTTAGTTTTGGGTGATGTTGCCGTATTATCTGCCGGTTCAATTTTTTCAGGCTTCGGCTGTTTCTTTGCTTCTGCTACTTCCTTAATCTTCTTTTTATTTTCCTGTTCCTGTTTTTTCTTTGAATTTGTGGTATCAATAGTAATTACATTAAAAGACAAACTTGTCTCTAATGTATTAGAAATTATATGAAAATGATTGTTTTTTATTTTAGCAGATGTTAAACATGGCGCAAATATCAAAAATACTACAATATACGCAAGCCACTTTATCATTGAAGGAGGAGAAAAGTATTAAAATTTTTTCAAATAGTATTTTATTAAGCAGCTAACTGGTTAATATTAAGCAACATGGCATTGAACATTTATTATACTAAATATAAAAAATGTTTATGTTTAACACCATGAATTTTAACACTGAAATGATTTTTATAATTGGGACTTAGTTAAGATCTTGTTTAATTGCTTTACCAACCTTGAATAAGCCGGTATTAAATTACTATTTTAAACCATACATCCGCCGGGGCGGGCATATTTTATATTAATTGGTAATATTTATATCTTTTGAAGTATAAACCCTGTTGTGATCATCAACAATGATACAGGCCAGTTGATTTAACTTATTTATTAAGTACAAACCTGCATTTATGCCTATTGACATTACAGGCGTAGCCATTGAATCGGCCAGTTCGGCACTTGGACTTACTATACTTACACTTTTAATGCCACTTACCGGGAAACCTTTTTTAGGGTTAATGGTATTTAATTGCTTATTGTTGATAGTTGCGGTATATTTCTGCATATCAACCGAAGTAGCAACAGACATATTGCTGATATCGATGTTTGCAAAAGAATTTCCTTTTTGCGATGGATCGGCGGTAGCAATTGTCCATGGTTCGTTATCGGGCTGCAGGCCCCAGGTAAGTAAATCGCCACCGGCATTAATAACCCCGCTGCTTACTCCCTGCATTTGCAGAATATATTTGGCTCTATCGGCAGCATAACCACGGCTGTTAGCACCAAACCCAATGCGCATACCTTTCTCTTTCAAAAAAACGGTTTGTTTTTCTGCATCAAGCGCTACGCTTTGATAGTTTACATAGCTAACAGCTTTTTTTGCAGTAGTTTTAACAGGGGTATTATCTGAATCTTTATCGGCAGTATAGTAGGTAATATCAAATGCGCCATGAGTAAGTGCTGATATTTGCAGGGAGCGGTCAATCAGCTTAAAAATTTCGGCATTTGTTTTTACCGGGCTTATGCCGGCGTTACGGTTAATTTCATTAACTGCGCTGTCGTCGCTAAAAGTGCTTAGCAATTTTTCAACGCGGTTTATTTCGGCAATTGCATCGTCAATGCGTTCATCAGCCCAGCCGGGGTTATTGCCAACAACACTAATTTCAAACTGATCTCCCATCAAACGAACAATACGCCTGAAGATAACTGACTTGGGTGCTAAAGTTTTTATGGCTAACATAAGCTCATTATTTAAATACTGTAAACGTATTGGAGCTGCCGGAATAATTATTTGTATGCCCAGCAATCGGTTTAATGCACCTTTTCCAATCAGGGGAAAGGAAGTATCGTCACCGTTGAGAACTAAAGTAGGCTGGCTTTATGAAAATAAGATGAAAAGGAAGTTGAAATAAATGTAAAAGGCCTGATACCTTATTTTTTGACACTAGCCTTATAAATCAGCATGCCGGAGAGACTGCTGATCAAAACAAAGCAGCCTCTTTAACAAATAAATATGCTAAAGAGGCTGTAATGATAATTATATATTTACGAATGCCGGCTTAATTAAGCAATCGTTCCTTCTTTTAATTTTTCTGCGTTTTCGGCAAACTGCAGGGCTTCCATAATATCCTGCAAGTCGCCGTTCATTACGCCGGGCAGGTTATATATGGTTAAACCTATACGGTGCTCGGTTAAACGTCCCTGCGGATAATTGTATGTCCGCACTTTTGCCGAACGATCACCTGTAGAAACCATGGTTTTACGTTTTTTTGATGTTATTTCCAGGTGCTTTTGCAGCTCCATTTCGTAAACACGTGAACGCAATACCTGCAATGCCTTGTCGTAATTTTTTAATTGCGATTTTTGATCCTGACACTGGGCCACAATACCCGAAGGCAAGTGGGTTAACCTTACGGCAGAGTAAGTAGTATTTACTGATTGCCCACCCGGACCCGAAGCACAGAATAAATCTTTACGGATATCGCTCACCTGCAAATCAATATCAAACTCATCAACTTCTGGTAATACAACCACGGTTGCAGCAGACGTATGTACACGGCCCTGGGTTTCAGTATCCGGTACGCGCTGTACACGGTGAACACCCGATTCATATTTTAAGTTGCCGTAAGCTTCTTCGGCATTTACGTTAAATACAATTTCTTTATAACCGCCTGATGTACCTTCGGTATAGTCAACCAGCTCGGTTTTCCAGCCGCGTCTTTCGCAATAGCGCATATACATACGGTATAAATCGCCTGCAAAAAGTGCAGCCTCATCACCACCGGTACCACCACGAATTTCAATAATGGCATTTTTTGAATCTTCCGGATCTTTAGGAATCAGCATCACACGGATGGCCTCTTCCATTTCATCCTGCTGCACCAAAAGCTCGTCCAGCTCGGCTTTGGCCATTTCACGAAACTCTTCGTCTTTTTCGGTAGCCAATATTTGCTTATTGCTATCAATATTGCTCATAATGTTGCGGTAGATGTTATACTGATCCACAACCTTGGCCAAATCTTTATATTCTTTGTTTAACTGGGCAAAACGTTTCATATCAGCCATGGCATCAGGGCTGCTCAATTCATTTTCTACATCTTTCCAGCGTTGGTATATCGCCTCTAATTTCTCTAACATAATATCAATTGAAAATTTATTGCAAACTGCGATCCGCTTAAAAAACTATATTAAAGGTAAAAGGCAAATCCCGGTTATACAAAAAGCGCACAAAAGTACGCATTTTTGAGCAATATTAATTCATCTATGTGTAAAGAGATAAGCGTTAGCCCTGGCACAGAGCTTACTACTGATTCACATTAAATTCTGCCAGCAAATTAACATCCGGATCAACCACTACCACCGGGTTTGGCGCCGCAGCGAACTGTACCATAGTGTTTTTATCTTTTATGGCGATGTTATGCAACTGGCCATTAACCGAAATTTGCAGCGAGCAATCATAAAGCACCTCCTGATTTTGATTGATGCTGAGATTAATCATCCCTTTATCTGCATCATATTTCCAGTTGATATTAAGCTGCGGATGGCCGGCAGTATAAAGCCATTGCTTAAAAAACTGTTCCAGGTTTTGACCGCTTGCTTGTTCCATTACCCTGCGCAAATCATCGGTATTGGCATTGGCGCCATTGTATTGGGCGTAATAATTACGAATGCCTTTCCAAAAAATAGTATCGCCCAGTTTACGCCTTAACATATGCAACACCCAGCCGCCTTTTTGGTAGCTATTGGCATTGAGCAGCTGCATGTAATTATCTTTAACGGCGGTATCCACCACCGGGGTTAGCCTTCTTTTTTCGAATTTTAATACCGTTACCCTGTCGGCCGCTTCCCGTTTTTTTAAAGTATCGGTACTGTATTTATTTTCGAGATAAAGGTTAGTCATGTAGGTGGCAAACCCTTCGCTGAGCCATAAGTGCGCAAAGCTTTTTTCGCTGGCGCCATCACCAAACCATTGGTGGGCAATTTCATGCGCCATTAATTCTTCAATGCCCTTGCTGGTTACCGAGTTTTCGAAATAAAAAATAGCACCGGCATTTTCCATGCCGCCAAATATGGTTTTTGATTGTACGTTAGCCAATTTTTCATAAGCATAAGGACCAACGTTTTTAATGTAGAAAGGCAGTATATCTTTTGCAACGGCATAGCTTTTAAAACCGGCCTCTTTACTTTCGGGAAAAACATAGGTATAAACCGGAATCTGGCCTACATCGCCGGTATGGTCAATAGCAAAATCGGCTACGCCGATAACCATTACCTTGGTGGGCAGCGGTATAGCTTCTTTCCAGTGGGTGAATTTTTGGTTGCCACCGATGTTCTTTTCTTCAACCTTTAAACCGTTTGATACCACCTGGTAATGATCCGGAGCGGTTACTTCAAAATCGACAGTTGCTTTATCGGCTGGATAATCGGCACAGGGCAACCAGTTATGCGCCCGGTTGGGCCAGTTGTCGCCAAAAAAAGTACGATGACCGTATTGATTGGTTGATATAATTAAGCCATCAGCAGGAATACCCTGATAGGTAATGACG
>JABDEQ010000029.1 GCA_013286985.1 Bacteroidota bacterium
AGCCATTATACAATCGTAGAAAACCCGGTACAAGGTGGGAAAAATGCGGGCCGGCGTTCAACACGCAAGAAAACCGCAGATAGTTTTATATCCGCAAATAGTAAAGTGAGCAATGCATTTTTTTTCATAATCTTTTGATTTTTAAGAAAGATGCCCTCAAAACCATTTAAAAAAATTATTTTTGCCACCCCATAATGAGCTTTTTTTTCAAACCAATTAAAACCGATGATGCAGCTAATGACACTCTGCTCAATAACTACCGCAAAAACGGCGATCTGGTTGTGTTAGGGAAGCTGTATGAAAACTTTTTACCACTGGTATATGGTGTTTGCTTAAAATACCTGAAAGATGAAGAGCTGGCTAAAGATGCTGTGATGGGAATATTTGAGGAACTGGTAACCAAAGTAAGACAGCATGATATTAAGCAATTCAGAAGCTGGTTATACGTGTTGAGTCGCAATTACTGCCTGATGCAATTGCGTCGCGACAAAAAGATGGAGCTGGTTAATTTAGATGAAGTTGTGGAATTTACATCTTTTTTGCATCCTGATGATAATAACAGGGAAGAGGCTATGGCTGCGCTTGAAAAATGTATGGACAAATTACCGGTCACGCAAAAACAAAGTATCAGCTTGTTTTATTTAAAAGAAAAGTGCTACAAGGAAATAGTTGAATTGACGGGATTTAGCTTGAACGAGGTAAAGAGCTATATTCAAAACGGGAAACGCAATCTTAAAATTTGTCTGGATAAAAGCAGTGAGTAAAAGCGATACAGATATATTGATGATCAGGAAGTATCTTAATGGAGAGCTTGATGCCCGGGCTATGCACCAATTGGAAAAGCGCGCACAGGACGATCCGTTTTTAATGGATGCTATTGAAGGTTATGAAAGTGCGCAACCCAACCAGCAGCCTCAATTAAATGAACTTGCTGAACGCTTGCACAACCGCGTTGCCCGTAAAAACGCCCGGATCATTCCTTTTAGAATGATAGGCATTGCTGCAACGGTATTAATTGTACTTTCTGTTGGCGGATGGTGGCTGTATATTAAAAAGCCATCTGAGAAGCCCCTGGTGGCCAATATTATTGCGCCGCTACCTGAAAAAAAGTCAAACGATTCTGTAAAAGCGCCTATTGCGGATAAAACTCAAGCTTCAGCTTTCAGTCCGGCACCACAAAAAAAACAATACGCCAGGGTTGTGCGCCAAAAAGAAGCTCATGCAGTAGTAGTTCAGCCTGTAATTGCTGCCGATGTTGCGGCAGTGCCCCCGGCCAATAATCCGGCGGCGGCTGATTCAACGCCGTTAAATGAAATGGTGGTAATGCAGTATACCACAGAACCCAAAAAACAATATAAAGCCGTTGCAAAGAACGATACCGTTATCAGCACAGCTCTTGGCATTAAAAAAATGGCTACAGCTACCGATAAACTATTGCAGGGAAAGGCAGCCGGCGTAACCACTAATCCTGCTCAATACAATGCGCCTGCGGGCAGCAACCATATATATGACAGCAATTACCTGGCAAAAGCTTACCTAAAAGGCCGCGTTATTGCTAAAAACGATGGTGCCCCGCTGGCGGGTGTAAGCATTAGGGTGGCGGGCACAAATAAAACAGCCCAAACAGATATTGATGGTCGTTTTAAAATCCCGGTTGATAGTGGCAAAGCCAATAAACTGGTCATAAATTACATAGGATTTCAAACAGCGACGGTTACTACCGGCAATCGCGATTCCTTAAAAACAATTGCCCTTCAGCCTAATAATAACGCGTTAAGTGAAGTTGTTGTTACAGATTATTCGTCGCAAAATAAGGACGCTGGCAACAATGTGTATACGGCTGCCCGACCGCAGGATGGGTGGACCGCCTTGAAAAAATATTTACAGCAAAATGCCGTTTCGCCCGATGATAAAAACGGCACCGTAAAACTTGCCGTAACTATTGCAGCCAACGGAAACATCACCAACATTAAAGTGGTAAAAGGATTAAGCACCGCTACCGATCAAAAGGCTATCGATTTAATAAACGATGGACCCATGTGGTCGGGTAGTTCTGATGGCAAACCGCAAACCGTAACCGTTCACGTTAAATTTGGCAATTAGTTTATTTTATAAATGCTTGCTATCAGCAAAGGCAAATACTTTTTGCATTAATGGCGATGGGCGCGCGCCGATATTTTTCCGGATATTTAATTCTTCCTGCGCTATTTCATAAAATAAACCATCAATAGCTTTTTGGGTAACGTAGGCATTAATGTCGGGGTTTATTTTGCTTACAAAAGGCACTTTATTGTATTCGTTAGCTACATCAGCATAATATTTTGTTGCGCCTACCTTATTTAAACTGGCCTGAACAATGGGCTTAAAAGCAATTGTCAACTGGGCACTGGTGGTTCGCTTAAAATACTGGGTTGCTGCATCCTGACTGCCGAGTAAAATATTAGTGGCATCCTCCAGCGACATATGCTCAATAGCGCTTATAAATATAGGCTTGGCTTGTTTGGCCGCATCTTCGGCGGCGCGGTTCATCGATAGTATGGCATCATCGCACATTTTACCCAAACCAAGTCCGCGTAATGTTTTTTCGGCCTTTTGAGCTTGCGGCGGAAAAAGGATTTTTACTGCTGCATTTTTAAAAAAACCATCAACAGCCGATAATTGATCTGCGCTTTTTGCGGTACCTTGTTGCAGGGCTTGTTTTAAAGCGCCGGCAATTTCAAATGGAGAAGGATCCTGAGCTAATTTAATGGTCCTGATTTCAGTATGATAGTTATTAACGGGACTATAGCTGCAAAGGCTAATTGAAATTACCATTGAGGGGATCAGCAAAAATTTAGTTTTCATGGGTATAGCTGTTTGAATAGTGTGATGATTTTTTAAGACGACTTTAAATAAACGCTGTTGCGCCACTTATCTTATGCAAGATAATGCAACAAATATTCATCAGCCAAAATAAAGAAATTTATGCGCAGTTAAAACTAAAGCACCACTCTTAATATAGCAAATACACCCGCGGCAATTAAGGCTGAAATAGGGATAGTGATAATCCAGGCCCAAATAATGTTTATGGTTAAGCCCCACCGAACAGCCGACAAACGTTTGGTTAGGCCTACACCCACAATTGCGCCTGTTGTAGTATGTGTAGTTGATACCGGGATACCAAATTGCTGCGTAAAAAACAAAGTTATGGCAGCCGCCGTTTCGGCGCTTACGCCTTCAAGTGGAGTAATCTTGGTAATCCTTGAGCCCATTGTTCTAACAATTTTCCATCCGCCAGACATCGTGCCCAGTGCAATGGCCGAGTAACATGCCAGCGGAATCCAGTTAGGCATTGGGTCGCCGGCTTTTATAATATGCGATGTAAATATGGCTACATACAATATGCCCATTACCTTTTGCGCATCATTACCGCCATGCGCAAAGCTTAACGCGGCCGATGATACTAGCTGAAGCCTTTTAAACCAACGTTCGGCAACCGAGGGCCTTGCATTTTTGCAGATGTGTAATATAATAATGGTTACCGTATAAGCTACCACCAGGCCGATAAACGGAGCCAATACAATGTATGCCAAAATGGTGAGTATATAATGCATGTTAACCGCACTTAAGGCACTTGAACCCATATACAGTGCATTGGTAATACCCGCCCCGGCAAAGCCACCAATAAGCGTATGCGATGAGCTGGAAGGAATACCAAACCACCACGTTATCAGGTTCCACGTTATAGCTGCAATTAAGCCTGCCAGTATTACATTCATGGTAACAAAATGCTCCTGCACTATTTTGGAAACGGTATTGGCAACTTTATGATCTTTTACAAAAAAGTAAACCAAAAAGTTAAAGGTAGCAGCCCACATTACCGCCTGAAAAGGCGTTAATACCTTTGTTGATACGATGGTGGCTATGGAGTTGGCTGCATCATGAAACCCATTGGTATAATCAAATATCAGGGCAAGGCAAACAACAACAATGAGTATGGGTGTAATCATTTACTGTGTTTATGCGTTTTTAACTAATATTGATTCCATAACATTTGCAGCATCCTCGCACATATCTGTCGCTGTTTCTAACACTGATAGTATTTCTTTATATTTTATAAGGCGTATAGCATCCTTTTCGTACAAAAACAAATCAGCCACGGCACGGTCAAAAACGTAATCGGCCTGGTTTTCAACGCTATTTATCCGGATACATGAATCAGCTATGCTGCGTACGTTTTTTAAATCTTTCAGTTCTCGTACTGCTTTTTCAAGTTCTATGCTTCCCTGCAAGGTAAGTTCTGATAGTTTAACGATATGTTCGTTAAAATCATCAATACGATACAAGCTCATGCGGTTTGCCGCACCCTGAATATAATCGGCTACATCATCAATAGCTGATGCCAGTGCATGTATATCTTCGCGGTCAAATGGGGTAATAAAATTTTTGCCCAGCTCCAGGTAAATCTGGTGGGTTATTTCATCGCCTTTGTTCTCTAATTTATCAATTTGTTTAAACAGTTCTTCGCGTGTAGCCGGGTTGTCGGATTTCACGGTTTCAACCAGTATAGTAGCCATGGCTACAGCATTGCTCGCCGCCTGCTCAAATAATGGAAAAAACACTTTTTTGTCCTTCGGAACAAAGTATTGAAAGATGCTGTTTAATGACATTTTTTGTTGAATTTGGGCAAAGGTAACCTTGCAATGTTAAATTAATGTTAATTTTTAAGAACGGGAATGTTAGGCAAATGTAAAGACTGCCTTGATTTTTGCAAAGTGAAACCAAAAGTTGATCCCAAACCTTCTGTACTGCGAACATTAATAGTTTGCTCATGCGCTTCAACAATGTGCTTCACAATGGCAAGCCCCAGTCCCGAGCCGCCTATCTGCCTTGATCGGCTGGTATCAGTCCTGAAAAAGCGCTCAAATAAGCGGGGAAGGTATTTTTCTTCAATTCCTATACCATCATCGGTCACCTCAACCAACACCTGATCGTGCAATTCGAACAAACTTACAGAGGTGCTGCCTTCTTCATTTCCGTATTTAAAAGAGTTGTCGATAAGGTTAACCAGCACCTGGCGGATCTTTTCGCGGTCGGCATTTACCAAAATCGGTTCATCATATTTTTGCTTAAATATTAATTTAATGTTATGCTGCCTTGCCTTAAGTTCCATCGACTCAAAAACCTCCTTAATCAGGTCATTGATCTTAAACCGGGTAAGGTTAATCGGGATCTCGCCCGATTCTAATTTGGAAATTTCGTCAAGGTCTTTGATAAGATAGCTTAACCTGTCAACATTTTTGGCTGCCTTGGCTAAAAACTGGCTTGCCATTTCCTTATCTTCAAAGTCATCATCCTGCAGGGCTTCAATATAACCTTGTATGGCAAAAAGAGGAGTTTTAAATTCATGCGAGATATTCGACAAAAAATCACGCCTGAATTTTTCCTGCCTGCGCAGTTCGTCAATTTCGCTCTTTTTTAGGCGGGCCCATTCCTTTACTTCGGCCTCTACATCGTTTATCGGGTCGGCACTTACATGTTCGCCCAGGGCATCGCGCAAATCCCGGCCAAGCTTTAGGTTATGAATGAGCTTGTAGATGATTTTGATTTTTGAATAAACATATTTTTCTATCAGGTAATAGAAAACAATAAAACTGGTGCAAATGGTAACAGCAAACGTTATAAACACATAATACCAGCTATGCTGAAAATAATAGTTAACCGCCGAAAGCGTAACGGCAACTGCCGCTGCGTTAATTAATACAAGTATCCTGAATTTCATACTTGTAAAGTTACGATTAGAGATTAGAGATTGGAGGCCGGAGATTAGTTATTTAATTGTTAAGTGTACAAAAAAATCGCCCCCGGTTATCCGGAGGCGATGCATGGTTTAAATTTAAGAATGTTATACTGTTTGCCGGTTACTGCATTACGATGAATGATTTTGAAGAACCTTCGTGGTAAACCGCAATATTCTCTTTTATAGTTTGATGTTTAACAGTTACTTCAAGGCTATATGTACCGTCTTCCAGGTTGGTAAGTATATAGCCTTTTTCCATTGACTTAAAAGCAGGCATTACGTCTTTGTACACCACGTTTTTATTTTCATCATAAACAATTACAACTGCTTTGCTGGGGGTACTGCCGTCAACCTTTACTTCAAGGCCTTTTAATGATGGTAATGATGAAAGAGTGATGGTTGCTTTTGATGGTGGAACTGCCGCTTTTGATGGAGTTACTGCAAAAACGCTTGCACTTGCTAATAATAATAAAGCTGTTATTTTGATTGATGTTTTCATGATTTTTAATTTTTTAATGTTTTTATATAAATTGTTGTTATTTCCTTTTGACACATCAAAGGAACGGCAACTTTTTACACTAAAAAAATAAACTAGACCACCACCGATCAAGTATAGACCAACCCGCCATTTGAGTCGGCAAACCCTTTTAATGTGTTAATTATTAGCATAATATGATTTTATCGACTCAAAATGGCATTTCATCGGTGTGCTTTTGTTGTTGATAGGAAATTGTCTTGTTTTACGTCGCCCCGGGGCCACAGCTACTAAACTCATAAAAGATCTTTCAACGCTATGCCGGAAATCTAATCTCTAATTAACCAACCTCTAATCACCAATCCCTATTTGCCCACCTCCGCATCAATGGTAACCGTCACTTCATCACTCATTACCATACTGCTGCTGCCCAGCCCAAAATCAACGCGGTTTATTTTAAATGTACCGGTAAATTCACTACTGGTTGCTTTATCGGCATAGGTAAAAGGAATTTCTACTTGTTTGGTTTTGTCTTTAATAGTCAAATTAAATACACCGGTATAGTTGTTACCGCTTTTATGTTTAAACGATACAGATTTTAGGCTAATTTTAGGATAATGAGCCAGATCAAAAAAATCTTCGCCCCGTAAATGCTCATCGCGCATAGAGTTGTCAGTGTTTATGGTATTAACATCGACAGATGCTTCCAACGTTGCAGAAGCAAGATCTGCAGGGTTAAATTTTATATTAGCTTGTAAGCCGCCAATGGTGCCATTAGTATTTACACCAAGGTTTTTTATTTTAAAACTGATGATTGAATGCGTTATGGTGTTTTGGGCCGAAGCAAAACCTGCAATGACTAATACAATAGCAGTAATTAGGAAAAATATTTTTTTCATCAGTCAAATAACGCAGTTTTTAATAAAAAAGCCTGCGCGGTGTAATTTTTTATTGCTGGTTAAAACTCTACGTGCGCCCTCAGCGAAAACACGTTTACCGGACCACGATCTTTATTATAGGCAGGGTTTACTATAAATTGATAATCGGGCGTAAGGAAGAATTTCTTTTGGTAGGCGTTTATCTTGTAATAAAACTCCGCGATCATTTCGGGCGCATAGTTCAGTTTACCATCGCCTATAATAAATCCATAACCACCGTCGGCCAGGTAATTACGATGTTCGGACGATAAACCGTCGCCTATAAAGGCTAATCCTATTTCATCTTCAGGGCGTTTCCATTGGGTTCCTTTTAATTCGCCTCCAAAAGTAACAGATCGGTCAATCTCTGTAAAAAACCAGGTTTCAGTATGTCCATCGTTCCAGCTGGCTTTTGCAAATACACCAAAATCTTTAGTAATATATTGATCGGTATTTATACCAAAACCAAATTTATGCCTGCCGTATGCCTGCGTTGAATCAACGTTTGGCGCTTTGGGGTTTTGTGCGATGGCTAAATCGTAATTGCCAAATTTGCCGTTATTTAAAAATCCCAATAGTCGCAAGGTGCCTTTTTGCCCGCCAATGGTATAGCGGTTTTCGTATTCAACAGTTTCTGTATTGGCCTTGGCAATTTTAGCATCCCAGGTTGATGAATTGGCCTGAGTTACCACCATGGTTGTAGCAAAACGAAGTGTCCAGTCGGGTTGTCCAAATTCTGTAAAAAGGCCCAAAGTATAGCCTCTTGTATTAGCCGGATAATCCCAGGCGCCATTATCCATTAGTGCCCAGTTCATAAACTGACCGCGTGGATCGTGACTAAAATTGTTGCCATCAAAAAAATCGGCCATGCCAAACTTGCCTACAGAAAACGAAAAGTAACGTTTGCTTCTTATAGTAGGCACCTGTAATTGGTCGCTTTCTAATGTGTCCTTATCTTTACCCCATTCAAAATTTTGTTTAAAATATAAACGGGCTATATATATTTTATTTTGAGTTCCGCCAACTCTAAAGGTTTCGCCATTCGGAAAACCGGCCACACCTAAGGTTTGGCTCAGTCCTGCACCGCCGGATAGTTCCGGATCAAAGTATGCTTCGGCGCCTTTCCATAACCTGGCGCCCATAAAAAAGGTGGTAGTTATAGAAGTTTGTGTTTCAGTTAAAGTTGATAAACTGTTTTTGCCGCTGTAAAGTGCATCAAAAGGAGGTTTATATTGTGTTATAATTGTTTGCTGAAAGTGAAACATAAAGCGATCCTGCTTCACGGTGTCCTGTGCAAAGGTCATTTTTATAACACTTAATAATATGATGGTAGCAAGTACAAGTTTTTTCATATCAAAAATTTGGATAAAATTAGCGCATCAATGTAAAGCAGATGTTTAATTAATATAAACTCCGCCATTATTAATAATTTATACAAATCTAACATATTTTTTAGACTTGTCTAAATTTATTATTATAAAACCATTAAACCACATAACAGCAATTAATTACAATTGTTGCAGACAATAGCATTAATGTGGCGCAAAGGTAAACGGGAAAGCCATGCAATGGAATTGCATTATTCGGCGCATTGGTCGCAAGTCCCTTTTACAAGGAGATTCATCTCCTGCGAATTGAATTTTAAAGGGAGCGTAATATCAGGTATTTTGGAGTCGGGAAGACAGAATGTTTCTTTGCAGTTGATGCAGTAAAAATGCACATGCATATCGTGGTGTTCACCGGCATCGCATGTATCCTTGCATAAGGCGTATTTTGGCGATCCTGTGCCATCGTCAATTAAATGCACAAGGCCTTTTTCTTCAAAAGTTTTTATAGTACGGTAAATGGTTATCCTGTCGGCCGGCAGTAAAGCTCTCTCTATATCACTCAAGCTAATGGCCGATGCCTGCTGCAAAAGCAAATCGAGCACCAGCAAGCGCATAGCCGTTGGGTTAATATTTTTATCAATAAGCTTTTGCCCGGTAGCCGTTTCCATATTTTATGCAAAGTAAAAGCATTTGAGCTTAAATTTATAATAAGCATCTGTATTAGCAGGAAAATCGCTTTTAAAGTTTTCTGGCGGCTTTTTCCATAGCGATGGGTTTAAAACCCATCGCTATAGTAGCAATTATCATAACCAACGCCATTCTAGCTTACTAAATTGATGAATGTTTTGATAGCAAATTTTTAAAAGCGATTTCCCTGTTGGTAGTCTTTAAACGGAAGCTTCCCATTCGGCATAAAACTGTTGCAGGTAAGTTTCCATAAAGATGTGGCGCTGCAGGGCCAGTTGCTTGCCGGTAGCGGTGTTCATTTTATCTTTCAGTAGCAGCAGCTTTTCGTAAAAATGATTAATGGTCGGCGCAGTAGTATTTTTATATTCGGCCTTGCTCATGTTTAAATTGGGCTCAATTGCCGGATCATAAAACTCACGGCCCTTAAAACCGCCATAGCTAAAGGCCCGGGCTATTCCTATTGCCCCAATAGCATCCAAACGATCGGCATCCTGCACAATCTCTAATTCCCGTGAGCGGAATACCTCGCCGTCAAATGATGCCTTGAACGACATGTACCTTATTATTTGCTGTACATGGTGAATAATCGCGTCATCAGTACCAATGCCTGTTAAAAAATCGCCGGCCATTTGCGGGCCTATCTCTTCATCGCCATTATGAAACTTACTGTCGGCTATATCATGCAGCAAAGCGGCCAGTTCAACAACCAGCAGGTCGGCTTGTTCGGTTTTTGCAATAAGCCTGGCATTGTTCCATACGCGGTAAATATGCCACCAGTCGTGGCCTCCTTCGGCATTTTTTAACGTATCGCGTACAAAATCTGCCGTTTTGTTAATCAGCTGGCTGTTATCCATCAGAAATTTATTGGGGATTAATTTTTTTCTTCAATATGTTCAACCTCGGCAACCGGACTAAACAAGTAAATACGCCTTGAGCTTACCTCAATACATTTATAACGCTTACGCAGTTTTTCTTCCTTTCGGAATATTCTGCCGTCTTTTAATTTAAATAATGCCTTGGGGGGTAATTTTTCAACCGTATGAACAGATTCTTTTGGCGCATCATATTTACGCAAGGCGCGATATAAATCCAGATCGGAGCAGCTGGAAGCAGCTGGATTGCTCAGGTAACTTACTATGGCCCGTTTAACATCCATCGGAAAAATATCCTTTTCAAAAAAAGGCTCCATCATTTTTTTAAAATTTGCTTTCCATTCCACACCATGGGGCTTTGCTTTATGCTTATGCTGGTTCCAGGTGTGCAAATGTGCAAACTCATGTACCGTAGTTACCAGGAAAGCATAGGGGTTAAGATCATAATTAACCGAAATACGGTGACCTTTATCTAAATGTGGCGGCCTGTAATCGCCAAATTTACTATTGCGGTTACGCGAAATTTTAAACTCGCATTTAAAGTAATCAATCCAGCGGCCAATCAGGGGAGCCGCATCAGGCGGAAGATACTTTTCAAGAACTTTTACTTTATCCAATTTTTACCTCAATACAAAGATACGTCATTTAACAATATCTGTACAGCGGCATTGTTACCGGCCTGTAAAATATGTTTTACCTACGATTGGATATAGGTTTTCAGCTGTTCAATTGTTTCCTCGTGCGAAAGTATAGTTTCGGTAACTACATCGCTGATAGATATGATGCCGCAAAGCCTGTCGTCCTTAAAAACCGGCAAATAGCGCAGGTTACTTTCGCTCATAATGTGCATACAGGTTTCAATTGAATTATCGGGCAATATGCGGGGGAAACCGGTACTCATAATTTCTCTCACCTGGGTTTCCAACGATGATTTTCCGTGTAATATTACCTTGCGTGCATAATCGCGCTCGGTAAGCAAACCAGCATAAACACCACCCTCAGTAATTATTACCGAGCCAATATTTTTATCAGCCATTAGCTTAAGCGCGTCTAACACAGTTGTACTGCCGTCAATAGCGGTAACGCTGCTGCCTTTACGGGCAAGAATATTAGAAACTTTTTTCATAGCGGGCTCGTAAACAGTTTTAAATTGGTATATCAAATATAATAATAAATTACCTTAACTAAACGAAGCATAATTGAAATTAAGTTTCAAAAAACAAGAAATAAAATAGCTCAAAATGAACGGCGTTACAGGGTTACCGCATTCAATCACAAAAAAATTAAGTGAAACAGATAGATTGTAAAAAAAATAATTATTTTGGGCCCTATATTAACTAATAGCTTATGTTTTTGGTCCCTGAGCCTTTAATGTGAAATATGTCGAAAAAAATCCTTAGATGCCAGAAATGTACTGCCCCATACCACTTTGAAAAAAGCAGGAATTGGATTGGCCGTAACTTTTTATATTTTTTGCCGATACGCAGATACTTTTGTGCCAAGTGTCTGAAAAGCCGCTATGTGTGGATTGCTGATGAAAAATTAAAGGAATACCACCGCGTATAATTTCAGCGTACACCCCTGCCTTATTAAAAACCTGCCCTGTCTTTTTGTTGCATAACGGGGTTTGTTATCCCATCCGAAGCAAAATACTAATTGTTTCAGGCTTCTTTTTGCCCGGAAATTCCCCGTATAATTTCGCCAAAATATCAACAGATTAAACCTGCCTGTAGCCCCTCATCTTAATGTAACAACATTATTATAATTTACGGGCCTGCCTACCAATTATAAATAAATATTAATTTTAAATTTTACTTACAATTGTAATACCGCAGGCTACTGCAATAAATTTATCCAAATGAAAAAAATTCTGCTGAGTGTATTGGCATTTACTGCTGTGCACGGTTATGTAAAGGCGCAAAAAACAATAGCCCTGTTTGATGGAAAAACCACCCAGGGTTGGCACAGTTATTTAAAAACAGGGGCCGGCGCCTGGAGTGTTGTTGATGGTACGTTACAGCTCGACCCCAAAGCTGCCGACCAGGGCGATTTAATTACCAATAAGGAGTATGAAAACTACGAGCTTTCACTTCAATGGAAAATTGCCGAAGGGGGAAACAGCGGTATTATTTTAGGCGTTCATGAGGACCCTGCTTTCGATGCTACCTATTTAACCGGCATTGAAATGCAGATACTGGATGATAAAAATGCCGAAGACAATAAAAAGGCAACCCACCTGGCCGGGGCACTGTATGATATGCATGCACCATTGCACCCTGCCAAACCCGCCGGCGAATGGAATAAAGTGGTAATTCGTAAACAAAACGGGCATCTAACTTTCTGGCTTAACGGCAACAAAGTAATTGATACCCAAATTGGAAGCCCTGAGTGGCAGGAAATGCTTAACAACAGCAAATTCAAAACATGGAAAGGCTTTGCCGCTTACCCCAAAGGGCATATCGCCCTGCAAGATCACGGTGCGGTAGTTTCATTTCGCAATATTAAAATCAAAGAACTTTAAATTAACTCCTGGCTCAATCCCATAGTATTAAACTGGATAAAGATTACAGACTCTGGACTACAGACTCAAGACTTAAAACATGAACGATATTCAAATAAAAAAGTCATCGCAAACATATGATGCCATAATTGTAGGCTCGGGTGCAGGTGGCGGCATGGCAGGTTACGTGTTGGCTCATGCAGGCTTAAAAGTATTAATGCTGGAGGCCGGGCCGTTTTTTGATCCGGCTAAAGACTCTATGCAGTTAAAATGGCCCTACGAATCACCACGCAGGGGAGCCGGAACCAACCGGGCCTTTGGCGATTTTGATGGCGCCTACGGCGGATGGCAATTGGAGGGTGAACCTTATACCACTACAGATAAAACCGAATTTCACTGGTTCCGTGCCCGTATGCTGGGCGGCCGTACTAATCACTGGGGTCGTATCTCGCTACGGATGGGCCCCGATGATTTTAAAGGGCATCATATTGATGGCTTGACTGACGATTGGCCAATAACCTACGATGATGTAAAACCATTTTACGATAAGGTTGACCGCATGATAGGCGTTTATGGTACCGTTGAAAACTTACCCAACGAACCCGATGGTATATTTTTGCCGCCGCCAAAGCCACGTTTAAATGAGCTTTACATAAAAAAAGGCGCAGCCAAAGCGGGTGTTAAAGTTATTACCGGCCGCGGGTCGGTGTTAACGGAGGCTTTGCCGGGCAATAAAGATCGTGGTGCCTGTTTTTTTTGCGGGCAGTGCGGGCGCAGCTGCAAGGTTTATGGCGATTTTTCCTCTTCATCGTGCCTGGTTATCCCGGCCATGAAAACCGGCAATCTTAAAGTAATTTCCAACGCTATGGTGCGCGAGGTACTGACCGATGCCAGCGGACAAGCAACCGGTGTATCGTACATCAGCAAGGAGGATATGCAGGAATACCAGGTAAAGGCAGGCATGGTAATATTAGGTGCAAGTGCGGGTGAATCAGCCAGGTTGTTGCTCAACTCTAAATCAGCCGCGCATCCGAATGGATTAGCCAACAGCAGTGGGGTGGTGGGCAAATACCTGCATGATTCTACCGGATCAAGCGCCGGAGGCTTTTTACCGCAACTGATGGATCGTAAACGCTATAATGAAGATGGCGTGGGCAGTGTTCATATTTACGGCCCATGGGTGTACGATAATAAGAAACTCGATTTTCCGCGCGGGTACCACATAGAATTTGGTGGTGGCATGGGCATGCCTGGCTACGGATTTGGCTGGGACATGCAGAAGATGAACGGTGTTGTACCGGGTAAGGACGGTAAGATGAAAGAAGCCGGAGGCTTTGGCGCATCATTAAAAGATGATTACCGCCGCTTTTATGGTACCGGCTTTGGTATGGCCGGCCGCGGCATGGCTATAGCCCGCGAAGATAACTACTGTGAGATTGACCCTAATGTGGTTGATAAATATGGTATCCCCGTATTACGTTTTAACTACAAGTGGAGCGATTACGAAATAAAACAGGCCAAACACATGCAGGATACTTTTCAGCATATTATGCATGAAATGGGTGCTATTTATGGCCCCGCTCACGGCCCCGAAACTAATTACGGCTTAGAAGCGCCCGGACGCATAATTCACGAAGTAGGTACGGTACGTATGGGCGACGATCCTAAAAAATCGGCCCTTAACAAATATTGCCAGGCGCATGATTGCAAGAATCTTTTTGTGGTTGATGCCGCTCCGTTTGTACAGCAGGGCGATAAAAATGCCACCTGGACAATATTGGCCCTATCTATGCGTACTGCTGAGTACATCTTGAGCCAAAGAAAAAAATTAAACGTTTAACCGCTATTTGATCAACATAAAATGAACAGACGCGACTCCCTTAAGGCCATTGGCTTAGGCACACTATCGGCAACCATGCTGCTGGATGCCTGCAAACCGGGTTCCAAAAAACAGGCCGAGGATACCAACGACGAAAAAATAACCCCCGATGAAGCCGGGCGCCTGCCCGAAGAAATTGAGCGGGACAAAAAGCTAAATGCTGAAAAGTTTTTTACTGATCACGAAATGGCTACCATCACTATTTTGGGCGATATCATTATCCCTAAAGATGCAAAATCCGGCAGTGCGTCAGATGCTAAGGTGCCTGAGTTTATTGAGTTTATTGTGAAGGATATGCCCGATCATCAAACGCCCATGCGCGGCGGTTTGCGCTGGCTGGATGTGCAATGCCTTAACCGCTATAACAAAACCTTTGTTGATGCCAGCAACCCTCAGCAATTGGAAATGGTTAATGAAATAGCCTATCCAAACAAAGTAAAACCCGGCATGCAACAGGGCGTATCATTTTTTAACCTGATGCGTAACCTTACCGCCACCGGCTTCTTCACCACCAAAATGGGCATTGAGGATATTGGTTATGCAGGTAACTCACCCGGCCAATGGACCGGCGTACCTGCTGATGTATTGAAGCATTACGGTATGGAAGACGTAGTGTAATTAAAAAAAATAGCGATGGGTTTTAAAACCCATCGCTATTTTAGCCTATACAGCCTTAAAATAAAAGGAGTAATGTCACCTCAACATTACTCCTTTTTATGCTTTAAAATTACTTATGCCGTGTGCAGCGCGTTACCGGTGAAGTACAAAATAATGATAATTATACCCGCTATAATTCTATAAATACCAAATAGCTTAAAGCCTTTCTTCTCTAAAAAAGTAATAAAGCTTTTTATAGCCAGTAATGCCACTATAAAGGCTATTACGCTGCCAATAAGCAAGTACTGAATATCCTGGTGCATTTGATCGCTGGTAAGGGTGTTGTGTTTATGAAAATCCCAGAGGTCTTTTATGGTGGCGCCAAACATGGTTGGTACCGCTAAAAAGAAAGAGAACTCGGCCGCAGCTGTACGGCTCAATTTCTGCGACATACCGCCAACAATTGAAGCTGCTGAACGCGAAACGCCCGGTATCATAGCCAAACACTGAAAGAAACCAATTTTTAGCGCGGTAAGACGGCTAATTTGTTTTTCTTCCATAACGGTGGGCTTGTTAAACCAATCGTCAACAAATAAAAGGATGATACCGCCTAATACAAAAGCAATAGCTACTACCAGCGGGCTTTCCAGCAATTTATCAATATGCTTTTTAAGCAGCAGGCCCAAAATAACTGCCGGAATAACGCCTATAATCAGTTTAATATAAAAATCAACCGAACGGACGAAGCGTTTAAAGTAAAGCACAACTACCGCCAGTATAGCACCCAGCTGTATCACAATTTCAAATAGCTTTACAAATTCATCTTTGCTGATGCCCATTAACGAGCTGGTGATCACCATGTGCCCGGTTGATGATACCGGTAAAAATTCCGTTAATCCTTCAATAATAGCAAGGATAATAACCTGGATAATGTTCATTATGTGTTAATTGGTTGAATAGGTTGATGATGAGCTAAAAGCACAAAGCTAAAAGCAAGTAGCGTTAGAAACCTTTTGTGCTTTCTGCTTTGCGCTTTAGTCTTTAAGCTTTACAGCGGTTGGTTTTTTAAATATAGCGAAGAAACCTATCGCAAAACCGCCTAATACCACTAAAGGAGCAATAACAATTTTGGTAGTGCTGTAAATATCAGTAGTGCCAGACATCAGTATAAAACCAAATGCCACAACCGCTATGCTGATAATCAACAAACGGTAATTGCCTTTATCAAAAATAAAATGAATAGAGCTATCGGTAGCTTTTGCTGCCGGTTTTGGTGCTGATGATGCTGTTTTAACCGGAGTGCCTGGTTTAATGTTCTGTTGTGCCATGGAGATTAATATTTTTTAATTTTATTAAATGATCTGTTTATTAAATAATTCCGCAATCGAAATTCCGACCGCGTGCCGCCTTAGCTTTAGCGGTGGCGCACTTCCGAAATCCTTACCTATACAAGTTGTATATTTTTAAACGTAAAAACTTGTTCACTGCCAAAAAGGTGCTAAAGCCTGATATAAAGATGCCTAAACCGACAATAAAAACAAATATGAACCCAAATTCTGTATAATTCCTGAGGATGATCAGATCGGGGATTTCTTTATAGGCGAGCGATAATGTGCCTAATAAAATTACAATAGCTATCAGCGCCCCTAAAATGCCATGCCATATACCGTACAAAATAAACGGCTTACGGATAAAGCCTTTGGTGGCACCTACCAATTGCATCGATTTAATTAAAAAGCGCTGCGAGTAAATGGCCAGCCTGATGGTATTGTTAATCAACGCCACCGAAAGTATTATAAATATACCGGCAAAAGCCAGTATAATTAAGCTGATGGTAGTAATATTCTGGTTCATTTGGTCGACTAATGATTGCTGGTATTTTACCTCCTTAACCAACGGATTTTTTAACAGCTGTGCTTTAAATTTCTCTATATCTGCATTATTGGCATAATCGGCCTTCAGGTAAACATCTAATGATTGCGACAGGGGGTTATAGCCTAAAAACTTCACAAAATCTTCGCCTAAATCCTTTTGCAGGTTGCGGGCAGCCAGTTCTTTGCTCACATATTGGGTTTGTTTCACCATTGGGTTACCGTCCAGTTGTTTTTGCAGTTGCAGCACATCGGTTTCGTGTGCGGCATCATCCACAAAAATATTCAGCACGATGTTTTCCTTTACGTAGCGCGAAAGGTTATTGGCTTCTACCAAAATGAGGCCAAGCAGCCCGATCATTGATAGCACCATGGCAATACCAAAAACAGTTGATATGTATATCGTTTTAGTTTTCTTTGCTGATGCACTTGCTTCAAACTCTTCCATTTTTTATTTAGATATGAGATAGGGGACATGAGATTTGAGATAAAACAATCGTTTAAATCAATATCCACTTCCTATAACTCTAGGTTATGTCGCGAAAATAAGAAACCTTATCCTAAAGGTAAAAGTTTATCTGTTATTATTACGGGTTATGCTGGTAAATAGGCCGGGGTTTAACAATTTTTAACAGGGAATGTTAAAACCAGATGGCAATTAAGTATTACTTTATGGCTTAGTTTTTTCAGGTAACTCCGTAGGTGACAGCTTGCCATTGATATAGACCGCCTTGTTACAATCAGAGCCTTTAGAATAATATTGAATAATGTCGTCAGTAATCTCAAAATCTCTATTTTGGGCTTTAACTACCTTAAATTTTCCACTATAATATCCATTTAGCCATCTAACTCGATACAAATAATCGAAATTATCAATTCTTTCAGGATATACTTCATCATAAATTGTTTTAGTAAAATTGATTGGCAAATCACCGATATCTAGATCTATTGATTTGTACGCATTAGGGCTATCGCTATGACCAGTACCATTACTGTCATATGTAAAATAATCCCGCACAATTCTGTCTAATTGAATAGAAATATTTCTAATTGGAAACTCGGTCAAATTACTAATGTCAATACGAATACCGATTGGCCCTCGAACACTGAATTTAAGAGTTGGAACACTTTCACCACCCGTTACATTGTTTAATGTTCTATTTTGTAATTCTTGAATTTTTTTATTTTTTTTATTTAATTCATTTTGAAGTTCAAGGACAGTTTGTTGAGTTTTAATAATGTCATCACTACGATTTAAGAGTTTAAATTGTAAATCGCTTATCTCCTTTTGCTTTGCCTCATTTTTTTGGGCTACTATTGTATTTGCTTCTGCATCTTTAATTTGCTTTATGATTTGTAAGATAGCGACAGTAAGTGCGAAGACACCTGCAATAATAGTGCATATAATAATGACGTTCGTTAAACTCATTTTGTGAATATTCATTGAACTTATTGGATGTATGTTTTTAGGCTAGAGGGCACTTTTTTGTGCCATGATTGCAATATTACCTAAATATAATCAAATCTTTCCGCTTTGGACATTTCTCTCGTATCTCACCAAAACTGCGATATCAATACCTAAAATCCGAAGGGAATTCTGAACGCGGAATAACAACCTTTTGTCAGCGCCCCTCATCAGCAGTCGGTGCATTTTCCAGGCGTTTTTTAAAATAGGCGTCCCAGCTTTGCTGCTGTGGGCGGTTTATCATGTGCTGTGTATCTTCGTCGTAATCGTGATTTAACTGTTTGTATTTGGCATCAATGCGGTTAAAAATAGCGGCAGCCTGTGATTGGTAATCGGCATAAAAAACAGTTTTAGCAACGGCCCGCAACAATTCCTGCTGTTCCATGTAGGCAATAATATAATGCCCTTGCTCGTGCTTCAAAATCTCGGTCAGCATGGCGGGTGAGGTTACTTGTCGCCTGTCCAGCCATGATCTATCACTGTTCATCGTTAACTGGATGTTAAAGTTGAGCAGGTAATAATTTCTTTGCCGATGAGCCTCGTATCTGAAATCGATAGAACAATTGGTATAGGCCACCACCTCGCCGTTATAACTGTTTGGAACACCCTTGAAATCATTAACTGTTAAAACACGGTATGGCTGTGCAAGGGCCGTAAAGCCAATAAAAACAAACACAGCCACACCTATCCACCGCAGCGCCTTAAAGTTCATCATACTTAAAAGTAAAAATTTTTACTTTTTGACAGGTGCACCATGCAATTGGTTTAATGCCATCATTTCTTTCATGGTTTGCTGCATAGCATCGGTTGATCCATCTAAGAAAATAACGTTGCCCTGAGAGTTTTCTGCGAAATGCTTAATAGATTCTGTCCACATGGTAAATAATATTACCGAGGTATCCATATCAGCCTGCTGCATTTCTTTTGCTGCTACTGACATACCCTTGGCCACTTCCTCGCGGAACAAAGCCACACCCTGTCCGCGCAGCTGCGATGCCTGGCGTTCTGCTTCTGCCGATATTTTGATGGCATTACCTTCTGCCTCGGCTGCTTTTGTTTTGGTGATCAACAGTGCCTGGCCTTCATTTTCGGCAGCCGCTTTCAGGTTGTTTGAGGCTACTACCTGGCTCATTGATTTCATAATTACCTCGTCAAAGGTAATATCGTTCAATTGCAGATCCTGCAGGTGATATCCCCAGCCTTCCAGTATTACGTCAAGTTGCTCTTTTACGTGTTCAACAATATCGCGGCGCAATATCAATACTTCCGACTGGCGTTTGGTAGCCACAAATGCCCTGATTGAACCTTCAACCGTACGGATAAGCGCCTGCATGAGGTTACGCTCGTCAACAAATTTAAAGGCTACGTTTTTGATGGTTTCTTCCTGCTGATCCAATACCGAATACAGCAACATCGCCTTAAAGTAAACATTGGCCTGGTCAAACGTTACCGCTTGAAATTCCAGTTCAACCGAACGGTTCTGGATAGATATTTTTGAATAAATGGTTTCAATAAACGGGATTTTGAAATTTAAGCCCGGTGCAAGGATTCGGCGGTACTTTCCAAAAACTGTAATTACTACTATAGTGCCTTGTTTTACAGACACAAATGATGAGAAGAGAATCACCACAAAAATAAAAATAACAATTAAAAAGCCTATTTGAGGGGTCATGGTTAATATTTTAAATTCCAATAAATGTAAAAAAATTATTGGTGTGCTATTTGTCTTTTTATAAAAAGCTTTTAATAAAACACATCATCTATCTACCATGAACTTAAAAAGAACTTTTGGCGCCATTTTAACCATATTGGGTATCGTCGGTCTAATATTTACCGGTGTATCTATCATTAATCACAGCGGTGGCGTAACAACACTTACAGTTGTAGGCATTATAGGCATCTTATTTTTCTTTACCGGGATAAGCCTTATACGCACTACTAAAGACGAGGTGTAGGTTAAGGGTGTTCGAAACCCTGAAAATAAACAACAAGGCTGTCATCCTGAATATTAAAATCCGGCGGGATTCTGAAGGTGAAATGACATTGACTGTAGGTATGCTACAAGCCAGCGTACAGGTTTCGTACCGATGGCACGATATGGTTGTTGATTTTTCTTTCTACCGAGATTTGACCCCTCTGGGGTCTTTCCTTTGATTTAATTATCCAAATAGGTCATAGGTAGTGATAGCGAAAGATCTTCTGCTTCAGAAAAGCACGCGGTTATTGCATATTACAGAAGATTTTTCGCTGCGCTCAAAAGATAGTTCTTCTCCGCCATACTGGCGGATCAGAATGACAAAAAGGTGCTCTATATATCTTTCGAACACTCAAGGGTATAGTCCCGTTAATTGCTTACCAGCGCACTATCAACCGGGTTAGCATTTGGCGTAAGCAGCCCATCGTCCGAAATATTTAAGCCCGACTGGGGGAAATCAGTTTCGGTAAGGGTTTTTATGCGCGCCAGTGCCCGGTTAAGCGTATCAACCTCCAAACCATTATTATGACTTTGGATATTTGACAGGATTCGTCCTTTTAAAAATTCGCCTTTTTTGTTTACATAAACCTTCAACAGGGGGGCATAACCGCAAATGCCGGCAACGCTTACACTTCTATAAGTGTAAAAATTACCCAGGCTATAGGCAATTAACCTGTTTTTATAAATTTCCATTGCGCGGCATACATGGGGGCCGTTACCCAATATAATATCGGCACCCGCATCAATGGCGTTATGGGCAAACGCCCTTACATCGCCGCGCTTTTCGTTGATGTACGATTCATCAGCCAGGGGCACATGTTCATAAGCAACACCTTCGCCGCCGCCATGGAATGATACAATTACAATATCACATTGTTGCTTAAGGTTCTGTATAGTTGCCGTAGCATTTTGCAGATCTAAAATAGATAGCGTTTGATTATTGGGCGCAAAGGCGCAAAAACCATAAGTAACGCCATCAATCTCAAATATAGATGACGGGTGACTAACCTGCCCTCCGTATTGAATGCCCAGGCTGTCCAGCACATGCATGGTACCAAAGCGGCCGTTGTCACCAAAATCACCAATATGGTTATTGGCCAGGCTTAACAAATTAAATCCGGCATCTTTTAGCACGCCGGCATAATATTGCGGCATCCTGAATAAATAGCCTTTGCTGCGCAGGTTCAATTTATATTGAGCCGGGGCGCCGGTATCAAGCAGCGCGCCTTCCAAATTACCAAAAGTAACATCCGCATTCCGCAGCTCATCGCTCACATTTTTAAAGCTGTTAAATAATATGCTGTCGCTTGGTAAGGTTTTATTGTCGGGATAAGAAGTGCCCAGCATAATATCGCCAACGGCGGCAATACAAAAAGAATCGCGCGGGGCAATTAAGGGTAGGATAACTGTGTCCCGTTTTATTTTATTTTTATGCCGGCGAGGCGTTTGCTGCACAATGGGCATTTCCTGGCAGGCAGCCAGTAATAATAGCACAGCAGATAAAAAAAATAAACGGAACCGCATTTTTAAAAGGTAAAAGGCATTAGCAATAAGTTTTATCAAAATCTGCCGCACAAAATCTTTTTGCTGATCAGCTTCGCGATGATATGCAGCAAGCAATTTAACTTATTATTTATTAAAAGTATGTTAAGATTGCGCAAAAAAAAATCCCTCCGGTTTCGGAAGGATTTATCAATCAGGTTTATAATTTCATTAGTTTTTGTCGTCTTCTTTTTCAAGCTCTGCTTTAAATGATTCCAGCATACGTCCGCCACGATAAAAATAGCGTTTGTAGTAGGCATCATCAAGGCTGCTGATAGCTACCCCTCTTGATGAGGCATGTGCAAACCGGTTATTACCCAAATAAATGCCCACATGCGATATGCGGCGGCTGTGTATTTTAAAGAAAACCAAATCGCCTTCTTTCAAATCATCTCTTTTTACGGGGCTCACCATGCTGAATATATCGCGCGAATTGCGCTCAATATCCATATTAAAAACTTTGCTGTATAATTCTTTGGTAAAGGCCGAGCAATCAATGCCTTTGCGCGATGTTCCGCCAAAACGGTAAGGAGTACCTATCCAATCATAAACAAAGTGAAAAAGCTTCATATTTGAGGTTGCCGAAAACGCAACACCCATAATTTGAGATAAATAATCTTTTGCTAAACTCTCCTGATCGTCGGATGTCTTATCGTCAGTTGAAGTTGGACTGATTTTTGTTTGAGCTTGTGCAGCTAATACGCTGAAAAATAGTGCAATAACGATAGTAACTTTCTTCATTTAATTAAAGGTTTGTTGTTTTTTGCCAACAAATTGTTTATTAAATTGGACACCCCTGTGTACTGTTGGCTACAAAACTATTCAATTTTTTTAAAATTGCAACTAAATGACTTTATTTTTCAACATTAGTTGCATTTATTAATCGTTTAAAATATTGCTCAATAGGCAATGGCTTTTATAGCTTTTTATACATAAATCCCCTCTTTGTGGAATTTACGGGGAGCAATTTACTCTACTTTTTTTACGGGAGGATTAACAATAAGGTTTGGATTGAATATAAATAACTCTATTTTAAGTAAAATAACCTGTTACAAATCTTTCATAGTTTCATATTTTCAAGGATATAATTAGATTTGCGCTTTACTCAGAAATTTGACCGTTTTAATATAACATGAGTTCAATCGAAATAAATAAAGACACATACCTGATGTGGTATGAGGCAATGCTTTTAATGCGAAAGTTTGAAGAGAAAGCAGGACAACTTTACGGACAGCAAAAAATAAGAGGCTTTTGCCACTTATACATAGGGCAAGAGGCTGTTTTAGCCGGAGCAATGTCTGTATTGAAACCAGAAGATAGTTTGATAACCGCTTATCGTGACCACGCACACGCTATAGCAAAAGGTGTATCATCAAACTCCATTATGGCCGAGTTGTATGGCAAGGCTACCGGATGCTCAAAAGGCAAAGGTGGTTCTATGCACATGTTTTCAAAAGAGAAACATTTTTACGGTGGCCACGGTATTGTTGGCGGCCAGGTACCATTGGGTGCAGGTGTTGCATTTGCTGAAAAATTTAAAGGTACCCAGTTTTTAAACGTAGCCTACATGGGCGATGGTGCCGTGCGCCAGGGTGCACTTACCGAAACCTTCAACATGGCTGCACTTTGGAAACTACCTGTAATATTTGTTTGCGAAAACAATGGTTACGCTATGGGTACATCTGTTGAGCGTACTACTGCCGATACTGATATTTATAAATTAGGCTTACCTTACGGTATCCCGTCATCGCCGGTTGATGGTATGGACCCTGCTGCGGTACACAAAGCAATGGACGAAGCTGCTCAGCGTGCGCGTGCCGGCGAAGGACCAACTTTCCTTGAAATGCGTACTTATCGCTACAAAGGTCACTCCATGTCCGATCCTCAAAAATATCGTACTAAAGAGGAGTTGGAAGCTTACAAAGCAAAAGATCCAATCGAACTAACTAAACATATCATTGTTTCAGAAGGTTATGCTGATGAAAAATGGTTTGAAGAAATAGAAGCTAAAGTTAAGGCCGAAGTAGATGAGTCGGTTAAGTTTGCTGAAGAGTCACCATGGCCCGAAGCTGAAGAACTTTACACCGATGTTTACGTGCAAAAAGATTACCCTTATATAATGAGCTAATCATTATATTTAACTGAAATTTTAAAAGAACTATTGATCAAATAATATATGGCTGAAGTAGTTAAAATGCCAAAAATGAGCGATACCATGACCGAAGGGGTATTGGCTAAATGGCATAAAAAAGTTGGTGATAAGGTAAAATCAGGCGATGTACTTGCCGAGATAGAAACCGACAAAGCCACCATGGATTTTGAATCGTACCAGGACGGCACCATACTTTATATTGGTGTTGAAGAAGGTAAAGCGGTTCCGGTTGATGCTGTTATTGCCGTTTTAGGTAAAGCAGGCGAAGATTATAAAGCTGTACTTAAAGCTAGCGCAACTGCCGCTCCGGCTGCTGCCGAGGCGCCAAAAGCTGCCGAAGACAAAAAGCCACAGGCTGCTGTTGAAGCAAAACCAAAGGTTGATAAGTCGGCTATTCCGGCTACGGTTATCCGTATGCCTGCCCTGAGCGATACCATGACCGAAGGGGTAATAAACAAATGGAACTTTAAAGTTGGCGATAAAATAAAATCAGACGACTCATTAGCCGATGTGGAAACCGATAAGGCTACTATGGAGGTTGTAGGTTATGAAGCCGGCACACTGTTATACATAGGCCCTAAAGAGGGCGAGGCTGCACCCGTAAATGGCATTATAGCTATTATTGGTAAAGAAGGTACCGACATTACGCCTTTATTAGAGGATGATGCACCTGCCGCAACCGCAAAAACTACCGCAGCACCAGCTGCGGAGGCTCCTGCTGAAACGTTAAGCGATAACACTGGCTCAACAGAAGACGACAGCCGTATAAAAGCATCGCCGTTGGCCCGTAAAATAGCGAAAGAAAAAGGCATCAACCTTAATGATGTAAAAGGATCTGCCGAAGGTGGCCGTATCGTTAAGAAAGATGTGGAAGAATATGTGCCTGCTGCTAAAGCTCCTGCTGCTGTTGCATCGTCAGCACCATCACCGGTGGCTGCACCTGCTTCAGGCGCCGCTCCGGCTGCTCCAAAACAAGCTATTGTTTTACCAAGCGTTATTGGCGAAGAGAAATTTACCGAGAAACCGGTTAGCCAAATGCGCAAAGCTATTTCAAGACGTTTATCTGAAAGCTTATTTACAGCTCCGCATTTTTATGTAACCATGAGCATTGATATGGACGAAGCTATTAAAGCCCGTACACGTATTAATGAAGTAGCTCCGGTTAAAATATCATTTAATGATTTTGTAGTGAAAGCATGTGCTGTTGCCTTAAGACAACACCCTGCTATTAATTCATCATTTATGGGCGATAAGATCCGCTTTAACGAGCACGTTAACATTGGTGTTGCCGTGGCTGTTGATGAAGGCTTATTGGTACCGGTAATTAAATTTGCGGATAGCAAATCATTCAGCCATATTAGTGTTGAGGTAAAAGAGTTTGCTGCCAAAGCAAAAGCTAAAAAACTACAACCTAACGAGATGGAAGGCTCAACCTTCACCATATCAAACCTGGGTATGTTTGGTGTTGATGAGTTTACTGCTATTATTAACACACCTAATGCCTGTATCCTTGCTGTTAGCGGTATACAACAGGTACCGGTAGTTAAAAATGGTGCAGTAGTACCAGGCAACGTAATGAAAGTTACCCTAAGCTGCGATCACCGCGTGGTTGATGGCGCAAGTGGTGCCGCATTCCTGCAAACCCTTAAAGGATTGCTGGAAGAACCGGTAAGACTTTTAATTTGATTTCGGAATTCGGAAGTTCGATTTCGGATTTAAGATTATAAAATATAACAGCGATGGGTTTTGATACTCATCGCTGTTTTTGTTTGGGGGATTTTCTTTCCACGCGTCATTGAGAAGTACTGCTTGCCCCGAACTTGTTTCGGGGAAGCAATTTCTGCTTTTGTCTGAATCAGAATTTACTGAATTTTAGAATTTTCAAGATGCAAGGGTTTAATTCTGTTCATTCTTTAATCCTGTAAATTCTGATTCTGACATTCTTTACTCTTCGCCCTATACAGCTTATAGTTTGCTTCACATCCTTATAGCAATGACGTGCGACGTTAATACTATCACTAGCGCTCCTTCAGAAACACATCTATCGCAGCTACAGCATTTTCATAACGCTCAGCGCCGGAGCCGGATATAACTACATAGTTTGCTTTCAATTGCTGCAATTCCCTATGCCATACATCCATAAAATGTTCGCGCATATCGGGGAAATCTCTTAATGGATCATCCTCCCAGGGCAGGTCAATATCTAAAAGCAGATACAGATCATACCGATGTTTGGGCAGTTCGTCCAGCACTTCCTGCGGCGATTTACCGAACATTTGATCGCTCCATATTTTTACGGTGATAAACGTGGTGTCGCAAATCAGTATATTGTTAGTAACCTTGGCTAGTATTTCTTTTTCGAGTTCCAACTGGCCGTAAAACATATTTACTTCATCCTGCCAGGTAGGTGGTTCGGTTAGTTTTTCGCAATACTCACGTGCATACTCGGGCACCCAAACTGTTTGATAACGTTTAGCCAAATAAGCCGACATGGTTGACTTTCCGGTTGATTCGGGCCCTACTACCGCTATTTTTTTTATTTTCATTTAGTATTTTCCAAAGTATCCATTAACTTTTTTCTCTTCGACATTTCATTCCGTACTCGACCTTCCGACCGCGTGCCGCCTTAGCTTTAGCGGTGGCGCAAATCCGAAATTAAAACACCTCCTTCTTACTTAGAGCCTGTTTAAATTTTGTTCAAATTTTTCACATAAACACAAAAACAAAGCGTCATTGCGAGGTACGAAGCAATCTCTAAGTTATACAAATCAATGGAGATAGATTTTGTTCAATAACGTAATACCGTGTTGTTGATTGTCCGATGTAGAGATTGCTTCGTACCTCGCAATGACGATATTTTTTCATTTTTAAACAGCTCTTAATTCCGCAATCGACATTCCGAATTCCGAAATCAACCTAATTCCGCAATCCACCTTCCGACTTCCGCAATGAACCCAACTCTTTCTTCCAATCAATATAGCCCATCGCTGCTATAACAACATAACAGCCATACATTAGCGCGGTTAAGTCAAGCCCTTTAAAAATGTAAATACCTACATAAATTACATCAACAAAAACCCATATCAACCAGTTTTCTAAAACCTTGCGGGCTAAAAGTACCTGGGCAACCAAACTGCAGGCCGCGCAAAAACTATCAATATAAGGGTAAGATGCAGGTGTGTATTTTAATATCGATCCTAAAAAGAAGGTAAATACGAGTACACCAACTACCGATAATCTGACTTCTTTTTTGGTGATGAGCACTACTGGCATCTTATTTCCACCGGCGGGCGTATGGCTCCAATAGTACCAGCCATAAATATTCATCGCCATAAAATAAACCTGCAGGCCCATATCGGCATACAGGTGCGAATTAAAAAAAATGAAAATATAAATGCCTACGCTTATTATGGCGAGGGGCCAGTTCCAGATATTGTTTTTCGCAGCCAGGTAAACGCACAACAACCCGGTAATTACCGCAATAATTTCGGGCCATGTTTGCTGTTGCCACCAGTGTTGCAGGATGTGCATTATTTGCATTGACCAAATATAACAGAACGAACCCTAATCAATAATTTCCCAGCGTATTGTTACCAAATCCTGACCCTTTTATCCGGATCGATCCACATTTTATCGCCTTTTTTAATATGGAAGGCATCATAAAACTCAGGCACATCGGTAAAAGGTCCATTTACACGCATAAAACCGGGAGCATGCTCGTTGGTTAATATCTGGCTGGATAATGCTTCCTTACGGGTTTGCCCAAGCCAACCCAGCGCATAACCCAGGAAGAAACGCTGCATAGGTGTTAATCCGTTAATAGATTTTCCTTCTTTATATTGATCAGTTTTTTTAAACGCATCCAGGCCTATTACAATTCCACCTAAATCGGCTATGTTTTCGCCCTGGGTTGCTTTACCGTTGATGTGCAGCCCATAAATGCTATAGCCGTTAAACTGAGCAACGAGCATTTGGGCACGTTGCGTAAACTTAACCGAATCCTGCGGCGACCACCATTCTTTCAGGTTTCCGGCGGCATCAAACTGGCGACCCTCGTCATCAAAACCATGGGTCATTTCGTGGCCAATAGTTGAGGCTGCTGCATAGCCATAAACTACTGCATCGTCCAAATCATCGTCCTTTACACCCGGCACCAGGAACTGGGCCGCCGGCAATACAATTTCATTGTTCGATGGGTTATAATAAGCATTATAGGTTTGCGGCGTAATAGCCCATTCAGTGCGGTCAACCGGTTTACCCAGTTTATTGGCCTCATAGCGGTGCCAGAAATTAT
>JABDEQ010000030.1 GCA_013286985.1 Bacteroidota bacterium
TGAAATTTCAAAATCTCTCATTACATTGCGGGTACCAACTATAAATGTAAAAATATTAGGTATAGACGTTAAAATGAGCTAAATTAAACTCGCTTTAAAACGTTTTCTTCCTGTAACAACCAATTTTAATATGAGAATTTTTTTTATCGTTTTGTTTATGGTGTATTTCGCCTGTCCGGCAATGTCGTCACCAACAACTGATAGTCTTTTAAATGTATTAAAAACAGAGCTTGCCAATAAAAAGACGTATGATGACCAAAAAGAAGCAAGAATAACCGGGCTGAAAACAAAATTGGCCGCAACTTCAAAAAAGGACTATTCGTCACAATACAATATCAATGTTAAATTATATGAGGAGTATAAAGTTTATCAATTTGATTCGGCCTATGTATATACACAAAAGCTGCTTAATATCAGCCTGATAACCAACGATATTACCCGGCAATATGAGAGCAGGATAAAATTGGGTTTCATATTGCTATCGTCGGGTATGTTTAAAGAAACTTTTGACTGTTTAAACCAAATTAACTCCCGTTTTTTGAATGATAGTTCCAGGCTGGAATATTATGCGCTAAAGGCACGGTCATATTCAGATCTGGCCGATTATAACAATGATAAGTACCATACGTCTTTCGATAATCAATCGTCAATAAAATATCTTGATTCAGCTATCCAATTAGCTAAACCCGAATCATTTGAAATGCTGATGCATTTAGGCGACCGGCAATTGATATCAGGAATGACGCAACAGCCCTCGGTAGATTATATGAGGCTGCTTGATCATTATAATCTAACGGCTCATCAAAGGGCTATGGTGGCTACTGGTTTAAGCTCCTTTTATTACCAGCCATCGCAGAAGGATGAACGGATAAGGCTTTTAACCATTGGCGCTATTAATGACATCCGATCATCGACAAAAGAAACCTTAGCTATTTTTAAACTGGGCGAACAGCTTTATCACGATGGCGATTATATAGACGCCTATACCTTTATACAGCAGGCTATGGACGATGCCCAATATTATGGAGCCCGTCTTCGCAAAATAAAAATAGCAGCGGTTTTACCCTTGGTTGATGCACAGAAAATTATAAAAGCCGAAAACGAAAAGAACAGGTTCCTGATTTACTTATTATCAATAGCAGCAGTGTCGCTATTGATCACACTGATATTTTTCATTGTTTTTATCCAGTTAAAAAGGCTGAAAGCCAAAGAGAAAATAATAGAAGAGAAAAATGTATTGCTTGAAAAAATAAACAATAAACTATCCGAAGACACCCACATTAAAGAAGAATACATTGGCTATTTTTTTAATGTGATATCGGGCTACATATTAAAGCTGGAGAAACTTAAAAGAAGTGTAGAACGCAAAATATCAATAAAAAAATATGATGATGTATTGCTTACTGTTAACGAGATCAATATAAAAAAAGAACGCGAAACGCTGTTTTATACTTTTGATCATGTGTTTTTGAAGATATTCCCCAACTTTATAACCATGTTCAATTCCTTATTAAAAAAGGAAGACCAGATATGGCCAAAGGACAATGAAGTATTAAATACCGACCTGCGCATATTTGCATTGATGCGTTTGGGAATAAATGATAATGAAACTATTGCCAACATTCTGGAATACTCTGTAAATACCATTTATGTATATAAAATGCGTATAAAAGCCAAAGCCCTTGTCCCCAATGATCAGTTTGAACATAAAATAATGGCCATAAAGGCAGTAGATATTTTAAATAAAAATTAACAGGCTTTTCTTTTATTATTACTTAAAAAGCGTGTAGTTGACAGTTAAAAAACTATAGTTTATTGCAAATATTTTACCATGAAAGGTTAAATTAAGCTTATACTTTTTTGACAGTGTTTATTTTTAACTATTTGATTTTTAATTAATTGTATTTTAAAAGAGGCATGTTTTCTTATATTTTGAAAAAAAAAGTATGCAATGCGCTCATCTAACTATTACTTTGTATTGATATATATTATTTACCAATTATTACCGGTGTTAAAATATAATGCTGAATATATATCAGCTGCTTGTTTAAGCAGATAAACCAAATAAACTATAAAAGTATTTTTCGTGCCCGCTGTTCTTTTTGTACGGCTTTAACTGTTTAAGAATTTAACCTTACCAGGGCTAACTGTGCATTTATTTTATGCCGCAGCAGGCTCTTATTATTTATACTTTTTAAACTAAACTATGAGCAACAAGATTAAACCCGATCCCACTTAAAAACCAAATTAAGTCAGCATAAAATATGCCAGCAATAAATTATAGGTTATGATAATTTACTGTAAGAATATTTTAAATGATTTAATTTATTATAAATTAATAATTATATTTACTCAACCAATTTTAAACTCAATCCTAAATTTATGCAGCTAAAAAATTTACTTAAAGTAAGTTGTTTTGCCATATTTTGCTTTTTTGCATTGCCTGTTATGGCGCAAAACAAAGTAATTACTGGTAAAGTCACTGATGCCCGCGATGGCTCTACTATTCCGGGGGTGTCCGTTGTAGTAAAGGGCACAACTATTGGTACCAATACCGACATTAATGGTGCCTTTAGACTTTCCATCCCCGAATCAGCCACAACTTTAGTGGTATCATTTCTCGGTTATACCAAACAAGAAGTAACCGTAACCGCAGAACCATTATTAATAAAACTGCAACCAACCGAAACTGCACTTAATGAAGTGGTAGTAGTAAGTGTAGGTTATGGTTCGCAACGGAAGAAGGATTTAACCGGTGCGGTAGAAAGCATTTCGGCCAAGGATTTTAACCAGGGAACCATTATTAACCCTTTGGATCAGATTCAGGGTAAAGTGGCAGGTTTGGTTATTATACAAGGTGGTGGTGACCCTAACTCTGGTGTAGGTTCAATGGGTGGGCCAAAGACTACCATACGCTTACGTGGTCAAACATCCATTACAGGCGATCAATCTCCATTGTTCGTTGTCGACGGTGTTCCGCTGGATAACGCACTTGAATTTCAGAATATTGCTCCCGGTGATATCGAATCGTACGACGTTTTGAAGGATGCATCAGCAACTTCTATTTACGGTTCACGCGGTGCCAACGGCGTTATCCTGGTAAATACCAAAAGAGGCAGAGCTGGCAAAACCGAAATTAATTATAGTGGCTATGTGAGTATTGCCAATCAGGCCAAGTATTATGATCTTTTAACCACTCCGGAATATTTGGCCGGTTTGCAAACTTTGAACCTTACCCCCGCAACAGGCCAAGGCGAATCTAACGATGTTAATACCAACTGGCAAAAAGCTATTACACGTACAGCTTTTACCGAAAGTAATAACCTGGCTATCTCCGGAGGTTCGGGTGGTTTTAACTATCGGGCCTCCTTAAATTACCAGGATCAGCCGGGTGTAATTATCAACAGTGATAAACAACAGTTAGGTATTCGTTTTAATGCCGAAGAAAAGGCATTGAATGATAAACTGGACATAATTATGGGTATTTCTAATGTGAATACCAATCGTAGTTTAGTAAATTACGCTGATATAGGTTATGTATTTAATGCTTTGCCAACCATACCTGTCAGACTTGCTAACGGACAGTTTAATGATTTTGGTGCAGGTTACAATGCATACAACCCTGTTGAATATTTAAGTGAAACTTATGATAGGCACAATGAGTATTTAACCAACATCAATACTACTATCAATTATAATATCCTTCCCTCGTTAAAAATAGGGGTAACCGGAGCAACAAGCCGTAATAACGTGCAAACGCATTTATTTATACCAAGTTTTACTGCTCAAAACAGTAATAGTGTTGCATCAGATACTACCTTTAATACCAACTCATATAAAGGGGATATACACGTTAACTACGATACTAAATTTGGTAAAAACTCTATTTCAGCAACTGCTGTTTATGAGTATAGCGTTTTTTATAACCAAAATTTCTTTGCCTCAGCACAGCAATTATTGGTTCCATCAGGTTTAGACAATAACCTGGGTACAGGTTTGGAGCCAGTTGCAGCCCCAATAGGTTCTTATAAAGACGAGGTTGAATTAGCATCATACCTGGGACGTGTCAACTATAATTACGACAGTCGCTTTTATGCTACGGCTTCTATAAGAAGTGATAGATCAAGTAAGTTCGGTGCAAATAACCAGGTAGGTTATTTTCCTGCGTTTGATTTGGCCTATCGCTTAAAACGTGATTTAGTGAGCAGTGTGGATTGGATAAATGATTTAAAAATAAGAGCTGGAATTGGTGAAACGGGTAACGCTAACGGTATTGGCCCTTATACCAATTTAGGATTGGTTGGACCAGGTAATAAATATTACGATGGCGGTTCCGGCAATTATCCGGCAAGTTATGCACCAACACAAAACCCTAACCCTGATTTGAAATGGGAAACCAGGATTGGACGAAACATTGGGCTTGATTTTTCTTTGTTTAATGATCGTTTATCAGGAAACCTGAATTATTATAATGACAAAACCAAAGATTTGTTATTTGCTAATGCCGTTCCGCAGCCACCAAATATATTCCCAACAACGGAATCAAACGTTGGCTCATTAATAAACAAAGGCTTTGAGGCACAGCTTACAGGGCGCATATTAACAGGGCAGGGCATAAACTGGACAGCATCAGGAAACATCAATTTCACCAATACCAAGATTCAGAGCTTGTCAGGAACACTTGATGGTCAGCCGATTCAAACAACTTATATCAATGCGGGTCTTGCGCAAGGACAAGGTTTAAGCTCAAGTCCAATAACACGTATAGCGCCTGGCTACTCGCCTTATGTTTTTTATATACCGCACTTTACAGGGGTAAATGCACAAGGTGTTGAGACTTTTGACGGAAAAACGCTTGCTGACTGGGCCGGTAATGTTGCTCCAAATCATTATATTGATCCTGCACCTAAATTCAACTACGGTTTAAGCAACACGTTTGACTATAAAAACTGGACCTTCAGTTTCTTTTTCAGAGGTGTTTACGGATTAAAAATATTCAACAATACCCTGCTTGATTATGAGTCAATTACCCGTTTGCCTTCAACAAATACTACCAGAACAGCGTTAACCAACGGAGTTACCAGCGGACCGGTTGTATCAGACAGATGGCTTGAAGGTGCGTCATTCCTGAAATTAGATAATGCATCGTTGGGTTATACCTTTAGCCACATTAAAGGACTTAATTCTATTAGGCTTTATTTAGCAACAAATAACTTGTTTACAATAACCAAATACAGGGGACTTGATCCGGAAGTTTCAACCGGTATAGGCTCACAAAGTTACATTGATGCCGATTACGGAGGATTTGCTTATTATCCGCCGGTGAGATCGTTCACTTTCGGTGCCAATGTTTCATTTAAATAGTAAAAGTTATTGATTAATAATTAAAATATTAAAGATATGAAGAACAAGAAACTCCTACTTCTGCTCGCGGTTTTTGTGGCGGGAAGTAGCTTTATAACCTCATGTAAAAAGCTTCCTCAAAACACTTATAGTGTTGTGCCGGTTGAAAACTTTTTCCAAACACCGGCTCAGATTGCTGCCGGTTTAGCGCCGGCTTATACAGCTGCGACGCCTTTGCAAACAGAGAATGTTTTCCAGCTTAATGAGGCAACTACCGACGAAATGGTTATCCCAACCCGTGGTAATAACTGGTATGATGGTGGCGAACACCAACAATTATGGTTACACACTGTTGATGAAAATAATGCAAATGATAACGGTGGCTGGACTGATTTGAGTAACGGTATTACCAAGTGTAACTTCGTTATCAGCATTATTAACGGTTTGCCAACAAAACCGTCAAATGCTCCGGCTCTTGTCGCCGAAATCAGCGTTTTGCGCGATTACTATATCTTTTTGATGACGGACCTTTATGGAAATATTCCTTTAGTAACATCATACAGTACCAGCGCAAGTCTTGCCCCGGTAAAGCGGTCGGACATTTATGCCTATTTGATTTCAGATTTAACAAAGAATGTCCCTTTACTGGCAACAGATAATGCTTCCACTAACCCTGCTATTTATGGACACATGAACCAATGGGCCGGAGATATGTTGCTGGCTAAATTGTATTTGAATGCGCAGGTCTACACAGGTACTGCAGACTGGGCCAATGCTTTAAAATATGCTAATTTGGTTATTGCTTCTGGTAAATACAGCCTGCAGCCTAACTTCTTCGATAATTTTACCTATAGTAACCGTGGTTCAGTCGAAAATATATTTGTGATTCCTTTTAATAATCCAAATATCCCGGGAAATGTTATACAGATGTATACATTAAACTATGCCAACAACTTAACTTACAATTTGGTTAATCAGCCGTATAACGGTTTTTGCGCGCCAACGGCTTTCTATGATTCTTTTGACAACGCCGACGTAAGAAAAAATATGTGGATTATTGGCCAACAAAATACGAGTAACGGAACTCCAATACCGGGCGTGGTGCTTAGCAAGTATGTACTTGAGCTAAGTAACCCTGCCGATAGCTTTGCCTTTGCCGGCGCACGAAGCATTAAATACCAGCCTCAACCAGGTACTGGCAGTCCGGGTACCAGTAACGATGGTGTTAGATTCCGTTTAGCTGATGCCTACATGATGGCTGCTGAAGCTGAATTTCAAACAGGTGATGTTGCTGATGCTATTACCAATGTGAATTTGATAAGAGCACGGGCCGGTTTACCAGCAGTAACCACATTAACGCTTGCTGATTTGCTGATGGAACGTGGTCATGAATTTGCATGGGAGGGCTGGAGAAGAAATGACTTGATCAGGTTTGAAGTAGCTACCGGACTTCCTTATTATACCGGAGCACGGACTCCTGATAAACCGGCAGATGCATCAGATAAGCATACGTTTGTTTTCCCAATACCTTTAATTCAAAGAAATACTAACCCGCTGTTAGTTCAAAACCCGGGTTATGGTAACTAAGGTTTAATAATATTCTTTATCTGCAATAATGGAACAGCACTCGCTGTTCCATTATTTTTTTATTAAATAGATGTTGTAAGTTGTTTAACTTATTGTGCTACAAGGATAAATAGTTTTTTAATGAAGAGAGTTCCCCTTTTTATTTTATGCGCATTGATTGTTATAATAGCTATTGGTTTTATCCCCTTTAATCAGCAGGTCGTTGTGAAAATCAATTCATCCTACTTTAATTGTTATCAACAAATATTTAATGCTGGCGGCTGGCAAAACTGGTATCCCGATGTGAAAAATAAGCAATCATCTGTTACGCTAATCAATTCACCAAACATATTTGAGTTTACCATATCCGGCGGATCTGTTTTAGTGAAAAAGCAAGGTAGCGGTACGCTATCCATCGTAAAAACATCTGGTAAAAAAGATTTTAATTATACCCTTACCGCAGCTCCTGATACTAACCAATTAAATACGCTCATCATTATTGGCTTCAGGGCAAATATGATCAACTACCTTATTCCCTCTTTACGGGAAAGTAGCCTTCAGGAAACAGGGGTATATCATTTCAAAAATTATATGGAAGATACAAAGCAATTTTATGGTTTTGATATAAAACCCGGTTTTGTGGATGAGAAGAAAATATTGGTAAAAAGTAAAACAGTTCCATTGGATGGAATTTATGCCGAAGCCGCTGCAATGCAAACAGATTTGCATAACTTCATTAATCTTAAACATTTGAAACAAGAAGGACCCGTTATGGCCCAATTTATACCCAAACGGGGCGATTCGATTCAAATGATGGTTGGTATACCTATAAATGAAAAAATACAGGCTCAAAATGGCTTTTTGTATATGTATATGCCAGCAAGCAAGGCAATAATTGCCTGTTATGAAGGAAAATATCAGCATAAAAAAGAACTATACAGCGCTTTGGGAAAATATATGCTCGATAAATTCCAGCACCCCAAAATAGCACCTTTTGAGGTATATACCGATAGAATGCCTGTTGACAGTAATGATGTGGTGAGCTTTAAGCTCAATTATCTTGTTTTTTAGATTTTATCAATCGTACAGCATGCACCTGATTAAAAATACTATAATCTTACTTTTCTGTTTTACTGTTATTGCCTGTAAAAAAAAACAGGAGCAGCCACTTTTTGAGCTATTGCCATCATCGCAAACCAATGTTCATTTTGTAAACCATATCAGTGATAATGATAAGCCGGGTATTTTGGATTATTTGTATTATTACAATGGCGGAGGTGTAGCTATAGGCGATGTTAATAATGATGGTTTGCCCGATATTTACTTTACATCAAACCACAAAGGCGGCAACAAATTATACATTAACAAAGGAAATTATCAGTTTGAGGATGTTACGGATAAAGCCGGTGTTGCCGGCATGGCCGACTGGTGCACAGGCGTAACCATGGTTGATGTAAATAACGATGGCTACCTGGATATTTACGTTTGTGCTGTTGCCGGCAAATTCGGACTGAAGGGGCATAATATGCTTTACATCAATAATCATGATGGTACGTTTACCGAGCGTTCGGCCGAATACGGTCTGGATTTTTCAGGTTATTCAACCCAGGCTGCTTTTTTTGATGCTGACCATGACGGAAGCCTGGATTGCTTTCTGCTTAATCAATCTGATCATTCGGTAGCGATGTATGGTGATACTTCTTTAAGAAGAAAACCGAATAAGTTTACCGGCAGTAGGTTTTACCTCAATAAGCACGGGCATTTTGACGATGTTACACCAAGCTCTGGCATTTACAGCAGCGCATTGGGTTATGGTTTAGGTATTGCCGTTGGCGATTTAAATAATGATGGCTGGGATGATGTATACATAGGTAATGATTTTCATGAAAATGATTATTACTACATCAATAATCACGATGGCACATTTACTGAATCGGGCGCCCAACATTTTAACCACTACAGCCGCTTTAGCATGGGCAACGACATAGCCGATTTTAATAACGACGGTCAACTGGATATTATGACGGTAGATATGTTGCCGGCCGATGAAAATATACTAAAAACATACGGTGGTGATGAATCTTACGATCAGTACAAATACAAAATTTTAAAAGGCGGTTTTCAGTATCAGTATTCGCGTAATTGTTTACAAAAAAACCTGGGTAACGGCGAAGCATTCAGCGAGGTTGGTTTGATGGATGGTGTTTCGGCCACAGACTGGAGCTGGAGTCCGCTATTGGCTGATTTTGATAACGATGGCATCAAAGACCTATTTATAGCCAATGGAATAAAACGAAGGCCAACAGATATGGATTACGTAACCTATGTTTCGAATGATGCGGTGCAAGGTATGTTATTAAATACTAAATCAATGGATAGTGTGGTGCTGGATAAAATGCCAACCGGCGAATCGCAAAGCTATTTGTTTAAAGGCACCAAAAGCGAAAAATTTATTGATAAAAGCACAGCCTGGGGGATGCAGGGCGCCATGTTGTCAAACGGTGCCGCCTATGCGGATCTAAATAACGACGGCAACCTTGATTTGGTGGTTAATAATATGAATCATGAGGCCTGCATCTACAAAAATGTATCAAAGGGAAGCAATTACCTAAGCCTTAAGTTTAACGGCCGGGAAGATAACCGATTTGGCGTTGGTGCTAAAGCTTATGTGTTTTGTGGTAAGCAGATGCAGTACGAACAGTTAATGCTAACCCGCGGATTTCAATCATCAGTAGAACCTAAATTGCACTTTGGATTGGGTAAGTCGCCCCAAATTGATAGCCTGTTAATTGTTTGGCCCAATCAAACTTACCAGGTAATAAAAAATATTACCGGCAATAAATTGCTTAAAATAGATCAAAAAAATGCAGCCGGACATTTCGATTATAATACCTATTTCCCCAAAAAAACACCAATCCTTCAGGATATTACATCAACCGTAAATTTTAACTGGAAGCACCAGGAAGATGATTTTGTTGATTTTAACCCCCAGCCGCTCATTCCTCACATGTTATCAACCGAGGGGCCGCGTATTGCTGTGGCCGATGTAAATCATGATGGACTGGACGATTTTTATGTTTGTGGTGCCAGGGGACAGGCCGGAGCTTTATTTATACAAATGCCCAATGGAACTTTTAAACTTTCCGATCAGCCCGATTTTGTGAAAGATGCACAATGTGAGGATGTAGATGCTGTTTTTTTAGATGTAAACCATGATGGTTATCCGGATCTGTATGTGGTAAGCGGTGGTAATGAGTATCTGAACGGCTCAGCCGAACTCGCCGACAGGCTTTATATAAACGATCAGAAAGGGCATTTTATCCGCTCAAATGATATTCCATCTATCAAATTAAATAAATCGTGCGTAGCAGTTGCCGATGTAAATCACGACGGTTACCCGGATATTTTTATTGGAGGAGCGCCGGATGCACATGAATATGGAAAAATAGCGGAATCATATCTGTTAATGAATGATGGCAAAGGGCGTTATCACCAGGTTCAGTTACCGGATGAATTGAAGTATGCCGGGATGCTCCGCTCAGCGGCCTTTGCCGATTTGGATAGTGACGGCTGGCCCGATCTGGTGGTAGCGGGAGAGTGGATGCCGGTAAAGATATTTATGAATAAAAAAGGGAAATTTGTGGAGCAGCACAATACCGCAATGGATAAACTTTCGGGATGGTGGCAAAGAATAATGCTGGCAGATGTTGATGGTGACGGGAAAATTGATATTGTGGCCGGTAATTATGGATGGAACTCCAAACTGAAGCCAGATGCAAATAACCCCGTAAAACTCTATCTGTCTGATATTGATAAAAATGGCACTGTTGACCCGATAATGACTTATAGTATCGGTCAAAAAAATTATACGTTCTTAGGTAAAGGCGAAATTGAAAAGCAAGTGCCGCTTTTGAAAAAGAAATTCCTTTATTATCATGATTTCGCCGGCAAAAGCGTTGATCAATTATTCGGCGATTCGCTTACCGGGAAACCCTGGGTTGCCGCGTCATTTACCTCGGGTGTTTTTTATAACAAGGGGCATGGTAATTTTGATTTTAAAGCCATGCCGTCGGCTATGCAGGTTTCGCCATTATTTGGTTTTGCCGTGCTCGATGGGCCTAACAAAGGCATTTTAGCTGGCGGTAATTTTTCGGGAGTGATGCCTTACGAAGGAAGGTATGATGCTGATTATGGTGATGTTTTGTTAAAGGATAAATCGGGTAACTTTAAGTATGTTTCTTCAGTATCCTCAGGATTTTTATTACGGGGCGAAGTAAGGGATATTAAGGCGATCAAAACGTCAAAAGGCGTAATTTACGCCGTGGCATTTAATAATAAACCGATGGCTTTTTTTAAATTAAGAAATTGATTATGCATAAAATATATATTGTATTGTTGGGCTTTATTTTATTGAGCAACAATAGGTTGCTGGCCCAGGACCCATGGATAATAAAGGCCGATAAAATTGATCCGGCTAATTACTACGGCATTACCGTTGCCAACGGAATGATTGGAATTGTATCATCGCCAGAGCCATTTAAGGTTAAAAACGTGGTGCTTGCGGGGGCATATGACTTGTATGGGCGTGGACGGGTAAGCAATTTTTTAAACAGCTTTAACCTGTTAAATATGTATCTGGAAATTGATGGTAAAAGAATCGACTCAAAAAATATCAGCAATTTTAAACAGGAACTGGACATGCAGCATGCTGCCTTTACTACAACTTTTGATTATGGCGATGCTGCAACTGTAAAGTATACCTATTACTCGCTGCGCCAATTGCCTTTCACTGTTTTGATGGATATCTCCATCACAGCAAAAAAAGCTATTACTATTACCGCTGCCAGTATAATGGAAGCGCCTGATGCTTTAAAAGATGTACAGAATTATTATAACGAAATTGACAGACCCCATGTAACCATAAGTTTGTTAACCTCCACCGCCAAAAGCCCTACCGGGAAGCTACAGTTATGCGCCTCAAATACCTTTTTGTTTCATGAGGCACACGGGCAGGAACCGCGCGTAATTCACGAGATGTGGGACAACAACATGCACCTGATGAAATTTAGTAAGGCCATAGCTGCGGGCCAAGCCTATCAGTATGCTGTTGCAGGTTCGTCTATAACATCGGCACATGATGCTGATCCGCTTAACCAGGCCGAGCGGTTGACCATGTTTGCCAAATTGGAGGGGCGTGACCGCTTAGTTAAGTTTCATGAACAAGCCTGGGACGAGTTATGGAAAAGCGATATAAAAATAGAAGGCGACCCGCAGGCGCAGCAGGATGTGCATAGCATGTTATATCATTTATATTCTTTTTCGAGAGAAGGAACGGCCTATTCCCCATCACCAATGGGATTATCAGGATTGGGTTATAACGGGCATGTTTTTTGGGATGCCGATTTATGGATGTATCCTGCATTACTGGTTTTGCATCCCGAAATTGCAAAATCATTGGTTGAATATCGTTTTCAACGATTAGCCGTTGCTAAACAAAATGCTTTTTCGCATGGCTATAAAGGTGCAATGTTCCCTTGGGAAAGCGCCGATAGTGGGGTAGAAGAGACACCCGTTTGGGCACTCAGCGGCCCGTTTGAACATCATATTACGGCATGCGTTGCCCTGGCGGCATGGAACTATTACTGTGTAACCCAAGACAAACAATGGCTGCTGGAAAAGGGCTGGCCGATATTATCCGCTACAGCTGATTTTTGGGCAAGCAGGGTTGAGCGCAACGGACCCGGCCATTACGATATTAAAGATGTAGTTGCTGCCGATGAATGGGCCGAAAATGTAGACAACGATGCATTTACTAACGCCGCTGCAAAAGCTAACCTGCAATATGCCACGGAAGCGGCTAAAATTTTAGGTTTAAAGGCAGATGCCGATTGGGAACTGGTAGCACAAAATATCCCCATTTCAAAATTCCCCGATGGAGTTACGAGGGAATTTGACAGCTATAAAGGCGGAGGTATAAAACAAGCCGATGTTAATCTGCTGGCTTATCCCTTAAAAACAATAACCGATCCATCCCAAATAAAAAAAGATCTGGAATACTATGAAACGCGTGTACCCAACGAAGGTACCCCAGCCATGACGCAAGGGATCTTTACTTTACTATATGCCCGGTTAGGAGATGGCGATAAAGCTTACCATTTTTTAAAAGACGCTTACGAACCGAACTTAAATCCGCCGTTCAGGGTAATTGCGGAAACAAAGGGTGGCACTAATCCCTATTTCGCAACAGGCGCCGGTGGTATACTTCAAAGTTTGTTAATGGGTTTTGGAGGGCTGGATGTTACGCCTAAAGGCATAGAGCAGGTTAAGAGTAAACTGCCGTCCAACTGGAAATCGTTAACTATAACGGGTGTTGGCGTTGATAAAAAGACATATGTAATTAAATAGCTGTATAATTTAAAACTATTGTTTAATGAAACCTTATTTGTTTTTTATTCCGGTTTTCCTTTTGTTTTTTGCATCATGTAAAAAGCCCGATTATAAAAAAATACTGCATGACCCGGCATTGTATAGCCGCACGGTACATGAGCTAAACGGGGTGGTTATGGGTAATAATTTTAGTCCGGTAGTGGCATCGCGAAATTACGCTTATGCTACTATTGCAGGATACGAAGTTATTGCTGCTGGCTATCCGGCTCAATATAAATCGCTTGTTGGGCAGCTAAATGGCTTTGCTAAAGTAGCCAAGCCCGCTGCGCACGGTGATATTGATTACGAATACGCTTCCATATTGGCCTTTTGTAAGGTAGGTGAAGCAGTAACTTTCCCGGAGGGTAGTCTGAAATATTATACCGATAGTTTGCATAAGCTGGCGGTTGACCATGGCATGCCGGCTGATATGATCAGTAACTCGGAAAGCTATGCTGTTGCAGTTGCCAAATCGGTAATGGCATGGAGTAAAAAGGATCATTATTTACAAACGCGCACGGCCCCTAAATTTGCTATTAATGATTCTGTTGGGAGATGGGTGCCAACTCCGCCGGGATATTCGGAAGCAGTTGAACCGCATTGGGGTGAGATCAGAACAATGGTAATGCACAATGCCAAAGAATATACCGTACCACCACCACCGGCATTTAATGTTACTGATAAAGAGAGTAAATACTATAAAGAAGTGGTAAGTATTGAAAATGCAGGCAATAACCTAACCAAAGATCAAACACACATGGCCGACTTTTGGGACGATAACCCGCAGAAATTTAATGTAGCCGGGCATATTGTTTTTTTAACCAAAAAGTTTTCGCCGCCCGGGCACTGGCTCAGTATTGTGGGCATCGGCGCAAAAAAGACTAATGCCGATTTTAATACCACTGTTTGCGCATATGCCAAAACTGCGATTGCATTGTTCGATGCCTTTATTGAATCGTGGAGCGCTAAATATTTTTATAAAACGGTAAGGCCCGAAACGGTAATAGATAAGTATTTTGACCCCGCCTGGCGCCCGCATTTGCAAACGCCGCCTTTTCCTGAATATACTTGCGGGCATTGTACCATATCGGCAGCAGCGGCCGAAGCTTTGACCAGTGTTTTGGGTGATAATGTAGCTTACAGTGATACATCAGAACTGGAATTCGGGATAAAAAACAGATCATTTAAATCATTCAGAGATGCCGCAGATGAAACTGCCTGGGCCAGGTTTTATGGAGGAATTCATTTTCATAATTCCTGCATCGTATCAACCCAATATGGCAAAGTGGTTGGCGACTCGGTAGCAGTGAAACTGATAATGAAAAAATAGTAATATTGCCTAAAAGTTAAAATAAAGTTTAAATTTCTGCTTGATGTTTTGTTTATAGATGTCTGATTATAAATGACATATGATTAATTTGTGATGATTTTATTTAAATTTTTATTATAAAATAATAGTCAGGATACAAAACGCACATCAGGCTGATAATATAAGTGCTAATTTTATTAAGTTTTGTAATTGAGATTGGAATTGTTGTAAAGGCAGCCGGATTTTCTCCCGGTTGCCTTTTTTATTTACTCATGCAACCTATGCCTTTGGTGGGGCCTCTGATGCTTGATCATGTGTTTGTTTTAACAGGTCAATTGTTTCAGTTCTGTTAGATCCCGGCGGCGCTAAAACAATGCTCGTTTTGGATAATGCCGACCACAAAACGAAATTTTGAAAAGCAATGGTTCCGCCACCGCGCTTTCTTTGCGAAATCATTCTATTAATATCGGCAATACATATCCAGGGTTCATGCAGGGTAATACCCCATTTAGCATGATCATGAGTTTCGGGCCATGCCCAATGCGCGCCAAGCGGCCCCAGGTTTATATATTTTATATCAAACGTTTTATGAATACCGTCACTATCGGCAACCGGTGGTATTTTGCCACGGATCCATGTTTCATCATCCATATCATCCCCCAGTTTAACCCCAACCAAATCGTTCCAGAAATCATCGTTCCATTCCCTGTTTTTGGCAATAACCTTGAAGCTCATGTTGCCTTTTGTTGTAAAATCAAATAATTCACCAAGCGGTGTCGGCTTTGATGTTAACGGCTGCGTAAGTGCAAAAAGGTCTGCTGTTTCGGGTAAGTCAGGCACATGTGGAAGATAAATCTGCGGCTCCTGGTGATCTTTCATCACTTTAGCGATGTTATTGGCTGTCTCCAAATCCAGGGAAATACATAAATAAGTTTGTCCGTATTGAGGAGTCGGATCGGTTGTTGCTCCCGGGTCGGCAAATTTGGGCCAGGAATGAAGTAACCAAAATGCTGTTTTGGAATCTGTATCAAATGCTATTACACCTTTGGTATGCCCTTTTGTCCCGTCGTCATGACGCCCAACCACCGAGGGCATCTCATCATTATAAAGTATCCATCCTAATGTTGACGCTGGTGTTTTAAAACCCTTAAATACAGAATCCATAGTGAGGTTAAGCGCCCCATTACTACTGTTGAGAACGTATGGTGATTTAGCCACAACCCTTTGACGGGGATCTGCATTTGAATCAATTTTTGAATCGTAATAAACATATTCATAACCGGTGGCAGCGTCATTACCAACCCCGGAACTTAGCTGTGGTACTTTGTAAATAAACCACCAGTCTACCGGCTGGCCGCTTTCATCAAGTGCAGAAACATTCATGATTTCTTAGGAATTAGGTAATAAAATTGCGCAGATATCGCTTGTTGTTTGCTATAAAGTTAAGGCCATAGCTGATATATTACAACAGTGATTTCACGGTATTTCCATTGCGGTTATTTTAGCTTAAAATAACGTAGTTCTACGTGATATATGCCATTTTGGTATGTACGTGTATAAGTGCCATATATATTGCGGTATGCGGCACTGCCACCACTGATAGGAAAATCGTGATTGGGAGCTATGGTATCGCCCGGAATTAAATTAAATATTCCTGCCGCAGAAATACTGCCATCGTGAAACTTAAAAGTGGTGGTAGTTACGCAGTCATATTGACCGGTGCGGTGGTTAAGGTACATGCTTGAAAATACATCCTGGGTAACGGTGTCGGCAAGGTCTTCATCTCTATGACAAACAGCCAAGGCCTGCTCAATAATGCCTTTATAAGCGCCACGTCTGTTTTTCTGGTAATTATATAGGGTGTCAAGCTCCTTTTGAATATCTTTTTGATGATAAGAAAGAGAAATTACCGTAACATTTGAAACCTTATGCCGCCAGCATGCCGAAAAAAGCAGCATCAGGCAGATTGCGAAAATAATTTTCATAAAGATGGGGTTAGTTGACAATTAACTCCGGTAAATACTTTAAGGGAAGGTTATCCCAAACCCTGATGTAAGATAACCTATTGTGAATCAATAAACAAATTGAAAACCGTTGTTATCAATGTGAACCAAACCTTAATGGGTTGCATTTTTAAAAATGAAACTGCTTAACCGCTTAAAAGGCAAATCCCAACTATTTCAAAGTTGTTTGATGGCCATTTGCGGTAAATAACCTGCGCGGAAAGTATTTAAAATAGATTTAGGAGTTAAAACCGGCAATGTAGCCATATTGGGTAAAGCTATTCCATCTCCATAACCAAAAGGCGACCATTGATACATTAACCCGCCCGATATAAGATAGGGTTGGTTATTAAATAATAAAAAGGCGCCGTCCGGTATATTTTTTAGTTGTTCGTCGAAAAGAACCTTTGATTTATCCGTATTCATTCGCTCGCGATGAAGAATATCGTCTATTTTTTGGATGGATGTTTTCTCGTCAAAATTATATTCGGGGTTGCTTTTTAACCATAAGGTTTTGAATCTTTTATAGTCCTCCCGTCGGCATTCAAAACAAGGTCGGTGGCCGCCAGCAAAGGATGTGGCTTCATCCATAAAAAATAGCTCGGTATACCTGTTCGGCCCCATAACTTCGCGTTTGCGGCCATTAAATTGGAGTTTGCAGGTAATCCATGCTTTTAATTTAAACGGGCGCAGCAGTTGTTTGTGTTCATTATGCAGAATACCCCTGTTGCCCATCCATAAACCGCGAGCTTCGGTTTTTAAAATATTTCCAAAAGGATCAACCCGGTTTTGCAGCATTGATATCGGGTTTTATTTTTTTATAAATAGGAGCGATACGGCCGAACCTGCTCCCAGCAAAGTTCCGGCAGCAACATCGCTCGGATAATGTTCGCCTAAATACATCCTCGAATAGCTTACCGTGCCGGCCCATAAAAACGAAGGTACTATCACATACCATTTTGGATAGGCAATGGATAGGGCAGTGGCTGTAGCAAACGATGTAGACGTATGACCCGACGGAAAGGATGTTCCGCTTGCCCGGTAAACCGGAACAATATTAATGTTTTGTGTAAATGGCCTTGGGCGTTTAACAATATGCTTAATCAAAAATGTTAATCCGTATGAAAAAGCCGTGCTGCTTGCCACATACAGCGAGTTTTGACGCATAGCCTCGTTATGGCCAATTATGCCGCCAGCCAATAATACTGCAGGTGCGCCAATATCAACATATTGATTAGTGTTTGACATAAACAGAAAGAAACTGGTCTCCCCGGGCGTACGGTTATCCTGCAGGTCAATTAAAATGCGATCATCGAATTTTTGGGTTGCAAATTGAGCCAACACCAAACCGGGGATAGCAAGTGTCATTACCATCAGCAGGAAAAATATCCGGTGCAATTGCTTATTCATAATTATTTTACAGGTGCCGGATGGCTGAAAAACAGTATAGCAATAATAAACGCAAATACCGAAGCGATAAGCCCGAACATAAAAATGTTGTAAGCAATGCGCAATAAATGATACTTTTTACCCAGTACAGTCCCTTGCGAATACACATCTTTTATTAAACTGCCATATAAAAAGTCTTTATCATCCATCACCTTAAGCATGCCATAGTTATAATCTTCCTGGCTCATTTTGTAGAAATTGCCAAAAAATAAAAGGTTAACTCTTTTTTCGTCCACATCTTCTTTGGTAAACACACCCTTGGGTATTGATGGCCGCGTTGCTAAAATGGAAAAAGTCATGGATAGGATGCTCACTGTCATCAAAACAAAACTGGGAATAATTAAATCGGCATATTGATCCACTTTGCGCAATACCAAACCAATTATAGCCGATAAAATGATGGAATTTACAGTTATTAAAATATGAGCTTTTTGATCAGCCATGTCGCTTAATTCCTGTTGGTTTTTGGAACTTATTCTAAACATGGTTTCGATACCCTTGTCTGGTTTATCGTTATCCTTTTTTTTCTTTTTTTTACCGTTGGTGATTGTTCCCGCAGGTTCTTCAGTTGGTATTGCGGATTCCCCTGGTATTTCTTTCATTCTGCTTATTGTATTAATATTTTAACGGTACAACCTGTCAGTATTATTTAAAAAGCACACGCCTCTACAGGTTTAATTCCTTCTTTATCCTTTGTAAGGATTGCCTGGCCGTGGCTAAAAGTTATTATCCAAATGCTGTCATAGTCATTAGAGTCCCATTGCAGCTGGCTTTTTTTTATACCTAACAGGGCGGCAATGGACACTAATTCTTTATGCTCCCAAACTATTAAAACGGTTCCTTTATTTTTTTCAACAGCGTCCGCCAATTTATCAGACTGATCAACATTATAATTGGTGTTAATGGTCAGGTTATATTTTACGGCCAACGGCACTACCGTTTGCAGCATCCGGCAATTTTTAGTTTGTTTCCCGGTTCCGGGAGACGGAACATATACATAATCGGGGATGCCGAATTTGCCTTTAATTACATCCGGCAATTTAACCGACCGGTTAAAACCACTGCAAGACAAATTATCCCCGTCAACAGGTTTTTCTCCATGCCGTATTAAAATGACACGTAACCCCGCTTTCCCGGCTTTTGATTGCCCGCAAGCAGCAGTAATAAGAACCATGTTAATTGCCAGAAAGCCAATAATTGGCATAAACTGTTTTCCTTTTAATTTCATAATTTAAAGCTGGTATATTAATTAAACTATGTGTTTGGCACTAAAAAATGTAACCGCAATAATAAAAGCAATTACTGAAACAATAAGACCAAACATAAACACGCTATAGGCAATACGAAGTAAGCGATATTTTTTACCCAAAACCACTCCCTGCGAGTAAACGTCCTTTATTAAGCTACCATATAAAAATTCCCGGTCGTCCATCATCTTTAGCATGCCGTAGGTATAATCATCGAGCCCCATTTTATAAAAGTTGCCAAAAAACAACAGGTTAACTCTTTTTTCGTCCACATCTTCCTTAGTGAATACACCATTAGGAATGGATGGCCGGGTAGACAAAATAGAAAAAGTCATAGCTGCTACACTTACGGACAGCAGTATGATAGTAGGGACAAGTAAATATTCATATTCATTTAGTCTGCGTAGTACTAAGCTTATCAACGCTGATAAAATGATAGAATTAACGGTAATCATAATATGCGCTTTTTTATCAGCCATATCGCTAAGCCGCTGATGATTACTTGAGCTGATGCGGAACATGGTTTCTATTCCTTTATCAGGCTTATCCTCAAAGATTTTGTCCTTGTTTTTTTTTGTTTTTGGATGATCGGCAAATGATTCAGCAACAGCGGCAATGTCTTCATCAGCACTAATCTCAGGATTTTCAATAGAGCTTTCAACTTTGCTTTTTAGCATTTCGATATTTTTCTGCTGACCATCATTTAGTAACTGCTGACAGTAATCAGTATGATATTGATGAGCTTCTAAAAAAGCGATACTGTTTTTTTGCCACTCTTGTTTGTCAATAGCCGGATGATTTATATTGTTATATTCCTTAAATAACTGTTTGTTTTTTTTGGGGAATTCGTCGGTCCCCAAATGATATAAATCAGCATCACAAATAATTTTTTCCAATAAACTAACTGGTTTTTGAGGCATGTGGGTTGCCATAATGCAACTTTTAACAAGTTTTATATCGCTTTCGCCAACCTCTTTGCCTCTTAAAAAGTTTTCTGCCAGCAAAGCACTCTGTGTTTCATGGTGATTGCGATCAATCATATATCCCAAATCATGAAACCATGCTGCGGCACAAACTATAAACAAATCGTGAGGGGTTACCTCATAGTGATTTGCAATTTCTGTAGTTCTATTAACCACATCTTCCGTGTGCTTTTTGTTATGATAAACAAAGGTTTTATCATCTTGTGCCTTGAAATATTCCAACGTGTGTTCGGCAATTTTTTCAAGCAGCTTGTGGTAATTCATAGTGTTTGTTTTAGATAGATAATAAAAACAAGGTAAGTTTATTAAACGCCCTGTTGTTTAATTTCATGCAATAACTCATTATAATCGTATCGCTTAGCGAACGGTAATTTATTATCGTACAATATTTTTACACGCAAAGCCTTTAAACCCGAAATTCCTTGCAGGTCTTCTATTTCCAGCAATTCAATTTCATCATCCAGCATTTGTTTCGATTGTAAAAATTGAACGTAGGTAATGTATTCCCACTCTTCTTCCTTGCTCGAATAAACGACGGTTAATTTTCCAACGGCAGTAATACGTTCGCGGGTGCCTTTAACAAAGGCCTTATCTATCCTTTTCTTTACAACCTCAAACCGTGCGTTGTAAGCTCCGTCTACATCAAAGTGTTTTTCATCTGTGCGGAAACGGATAGCTATCGGGTTGCTGAATACCAATATAAGCGAAGTTACTTCGAGCAGGCACGGAAGATAAGGTTTCTGAACTTGATGTTCCGCCTCCATTTCGCAAAGTACCTGTATCTGCCACAGTCGTAGGTTATACAGGTCAGTTAGTTCAAATTTACGATCCGGAACTATTGATGATCCGATATACAGACTATGCTCTATACCGTCGGTTTTAAACCGTTCATAATAATGTGGAAACCTGCTTTGAGCTTCAACCTGGTCGTGATCAAGCTTCAGCGCCATTTTTTCATTTATTAGCGTGATCGTCTCGTCATATCTCCTGCGATTTGCGTGGAAGTCTCCATCGGTCTTATCGCTATTTAAAAAGTAATCGCTAATCTGTGGCGTAATAGCCAGATGCGATAAAATGGCCTGATTAAATAATGGATGAATTTTAATATCCAGAAAATGATTGAAAGATTGTTCCGTATCAGCTTTAAAAGATGAATTGAGTTGAATAATGATTTCGTTTAATTCATTTATATACTGATCGGCTTCTGCCTTAAAATAGGATTGTAACTGCTGTAATAGCGCCATTACGGCCACAGCTTGCTTTTGCAAATCTGTTTGCAGGCAGTCATTCCGGCTCACCGACGAATCTTTGATGTCAATTTGCCCATAAAGGGGGAATACATCGTCAAAAATGATCTCTTTTAAAGAATAGGTTTTATTGAGATTTTTATAATGGAGAAATTTCAAGGCTTCATTTTCAAACTTCCAATAAACGCTTGGGTGAATAGTAGTGTATTCAATTTGTATGAGGGCACGTACCTGATTATTAAGATCGGTAAATTGCCTGTCGATAGTATCCGTTAAAAAAGGCATTATTATATTTAGCCTGTTAGCATTGATACTGTTAAGTTGCCCCACCTGGTACGAAACAATTTCAAAAATAGCTATCAGCTTATTGTTTTTAACAACCGGGGCTAGTATAAAACTTTTGATGTTTTGCGCCTTAACGTGTTTTATGAACCCATCATTTTCATTTTTTACCACATCTGACACAGCATAATATATTTTCTTTTCGATAAGATTAGTAACGGCAGATGCGCATAGGGTTTTATCGGCATCTTTTTCCTGTTCATCTGATAAAAGAAAACTTGGAATCCGCTGGTCAAAACTTACCGCGTTAAATGTGTTTTCTTTAGCATTATATGCAGCCAGGCCAATTTCAAGATCCGGAATGTTAAATATGGAACGAAAGATTGATTCCAGCTGCTTTTTCAATATTTCATTATGTTTACTTAATAACGTTTCTTTTAAAGTGGAAACAGCATTTTCAACCGTAGCATCAAATAGTGTCACCATAGCAAAACCTTTAATAAGCCAGCTCCCCGGTGGGAATTTCTGTTTCCACAAACCAAGATCATCAAAATTGTCGCGCAATAGTTCAATATCAGCCTGCGAAATGGCAATGGCATTTTCAGTGGGAATAAGCTCCAGAAAATCGCCGTTATAAGTAATCCGGTAATGCTTAATTACACCTTCGGCAGTTGGAATATTGTAAAATAGTGGCCTTGTAAAATCAAAACGGGTACCATAAAATCTATTCATAATAAGGCAGCAGCTCATTATGTACAATTGGTGATCATCAGAATCGCTAATATAAATATCAAATGGAGGGTTGGCCGAATTAAGAATATTTTGAAGCCGTTTGGTTGGGTTAATCAACAAATGCTGATAGGGGAGCGTAATGGCTTTTATTTCATTGTCGGTGAGTGCAGCCGGGAAAAGTTCTGATAACAGCAGGCCGATAAGTTCCGGGTTGTTTTTAACCGGGGCAAGATTGGTGATGCCTGTTCTAAACTCCGGATAAGGTTCAATTTCCTTTAGGATATGCCTGGCCAATCCACTTCGGCTATCGTTTGCAGAAATAGCCAATTGCTCCCAGTGCTCAATTATTTTATTAAATGAGAGTTGTAACTGGAAAGGATTTTCCTCTGGTTGCCTAAGTTTCATATTACAGTATAAAACTATTAAAATTTATAGCCAATTGTTATATAAGGGTATGCTCCCTCTTTTGAAAAGCCGACTACCCCCTGCAAAAGCACCAACTGTGCAGGTATTACATAAAAACCGCCGCCATAGCCGTCGTGCCAGGCATTTGATGATTCGCCCGGGGTCCAAACACGACCCACGTCATTAAAACCTACCAGGCCAACGCTGCCCGGGGTTATGTACGATGTAAAATCAAATAGTTTTAAATGTATTTCAAAGTTATCATATGCCATGCTCTTACCTGTAAACCGCCATATATAAAATCCCCGGAGGTCTAAATCGCCACCTAATTTTACCTGTTGATAATAACTCGCATTGCCGGTTACAATGCCGCCACCAATACGGTTGGAGATAATAAAAACGGAATCTCTGTCGGGATTTAAATAAAAACTAAAATCGGTTAAAAACTTCCCATAGGTATGGTCACTTATGTTTATTCCGGTCATACCTGCCGCTACAGTATTCCAATAAATACCATTATGGGGTATTATACCTTTTGTCCTTGTGTCGATGGTTAAAGAACCAATTATGCCGGTAAAAACCTGCGTGCTGAATACTTTTTGGTCAGGGTGTTGTTGATTGTATTCATTCAAATACCTATCCTGGTTGTCATTTTGATTACTGTTGTAATATTCTTCTATTACGCCCAGGCTGCCGGTCCACTTGCCATATTTGTGTCGTAGCCGCAGGTCAGCAATTATGTCGTCATAAACATTTCTGTAATATGCGATTTCCTTATTGCCTGAATTTACAAAAACAGTATTGTTACCCACGCCAAAAAAGTAACTGTTATAATTCGGCCCTTTTGATATTACGTTTGCAACCAAATCGTTATCGCCAATAACAGTTTTAAATTCTCCTTTATAATTTAATAGCAGGGAGTTGCTGCCAAATCCATAATCAATTGACAGGCTTTGTCTGGATGAATAGGGCTCTTTTCTGAATCCATGCTTTTCTAAAACAAATTCAGGAATAAGTTGAAACCCAAAGTCTTTATCGTAACTGGCCAGTAAAAGCGGTTGCAAATAGTCGTATTTAAAACTGAATTTATGGTAACTATTTACAGAGGTATCTGCTGCTGTCCGTATACGGGCTTGTGAAGACGGAGGAAGATTGTTTTTTTCATCAGATCGGTCATAAACGTATAGTTTTGATTTGTTGTGCAGCGTACTATCTATAGTAAAAGTATCTTCATCATCACCGCCAACCATCCGCACCACTATTGGAGATGGTTTGTTGCCCGAAACTATAAACTGATCTTTTCCACCAAAACCATATAACCTTATTTCATTGGTTACGGCAGGATCAAAAGTTCGCTGATAAACAATTTTTTCAACCCGGCCATCTTTTTTTATTTTGTTGATAGTAACTGCCAGGCTTTTGTCGGGTAAGTTTACTATTTCAATTTTCTCCCTTTTATCTGAAGCAGGTATCTCAACCGTTTTTGCAAGGAAGCGATAGTAAGTTATGCCCTGTTCACTTAAAATATTTCTGCGTGCTATTAGTTTTTTAATAATTTCATTGCCGCTCAATTTAAATATGATATCAGGCATTTGTTTAACGGCTCTGGTTATGATTTCGTCTGTCAATGTTTTTTGAACATAGGCAATCTCTGTTTTCCAATCCTGCTCTGATAAGCCATTTAAAAAGTATCTGTCAAAATACCGGGCATTGAGGTTCCATCTGTTAATAGATCTGATATGATCTCCATAACTTTGAAATTTGGCCATCAATAAGTATTGTGATACTGCCCAGGGTAAAAATCCATTGGCACTATCATAAACCTGGTCACGATCCCTCGGCACAGGTTTATATAAAATGCCATCATCATCTTTTGTCTTTTCCCAACGCCATTGATCCTCATGCCGGTCCCAGTCGCCAAGCAGCATATCCAGCAACCGGGCCCGTAAAACCAGGTGTTGATCAACGCGATTATCATTGTCATCCTGTAGTTTTCTTTGCGCTTTTGGTGTATTATCTGTTTTGTCGGCATCCAATGGTTCGCGTTCTTCAAATAAAAATACCTGGTTGGCAAATTCTTTCCTGTATTGCCCTAAACCCGGATCGTCAGGCACGTAAACAATTTTAGGATGGGCATGTGGTATGCCCAGCGCCTCTGCCATTATAGGCACCGTCAACGCCGCAAACGGATGTTCAGCTGATATTTGATCCTGTACAATGTCTTTGGCAATAGTAGGCCTTAAATTGGCCGGCAATATCTTTTCCGGATATTTTTGGATAGTTCTTAAAACCCACTCTTGCCCGCTGCTATCCTGTAACCGTAATGATTTGGTCTGCATGCCACCGCCAAGCTGCAATATCTTTAGGCCGCCCTTTTCTTTTTCGAGATAAAAAACAGGAAGTTTAACCTTAGTAGCCCAAAGCTGTCGATAATTTTCGCCAAATACCATGCGGTGAAAACCACTTACCTTATTATATTCAGGTTCAACGGCCGTATTAATACTATCGGGCGATATGTTCTGCGATTGACCCTTCGCATAAAATATGGTGAGAAAAATGAGTAAGAAAAAAACTTTTTTATAAGTGTAAAAATTAAACATCGATCTATATTGTTTTTGATTAAGACATATTGCTATCACAGCTTTTAAATTACCTGCATTTTTGGTTTGGCCATTATTTCATGTCAATTTCCGGTTATCTATCAGAATAACCATGATTAATCAAAGATAAGGCTAAACCAATTATGCCTAATGTACATAAAAAGAGTCTTTTGCGGGACATCAAAAGTTACATTAACTTTTTTTATGATACATATATGATATACTTATGCCTAACAATAATGATTTATGAATCAGCAATATTATCTTTTCATGATGGTGTTATTTGCAGTTAAAGGCTTAATATCAGCCACGCATCGGAAACCAATATGATTGGAGGCTGATCTGTAATCACACTTACCGCGGGTGCCGACCATATAGCGGGTGCAATACTGGTCGGTGCACAAAAACGAGCCGCCCCTTTGTACTTTCTTTTTAACGCCGGGTTCGCCGGGATCAAAGGAGTTAGCAGGACCGATTGGATTGCTTGTTACAGTGTTATTGGCAACAGTGCCATAATAGTCAGATCTGTACCAGTCATTACACCATTGCCATACATTGCCGGCCATGTCATACAAACCGTAACCATTTGGCGGGAACTGTTTTACCGGAGCCACGCCTGTATAGCCATCGGTACCGGCATCTTTATCGGGGAAAGAACCTTCAAAAATATTGGCCATCCATTTGCCTTTGGGTTTTAGCTGATTGCCCCAGGCATATAAATTGCCCGACAGACCTCCGCGCGCGGCAAACTCCCATTCGGCTTCAGTAGGCAGGCGCTTACCCGCCCATTTAGCATAGGCTACCGCATCTTCCCAGCAAACCTGTACAACCGGGTAATTATCTTTGCCAATAATATTACTATTAGGCCCATTGGGATGCTTCCAGTTGGCGCCCTTTACGTATGCCCACCATTGCGTATAATCATTTAGCTGGATTTTTTGTTTAGGCGGACTGAATACCATTGAACCAGCTACCAGGTTTTCTTCCGGTGCATCCGGAAATTCTTCGCGGGTTGGTTTTTGCTCTGCCACGGTAAGATAACCGGTAGCTTTTACAAATGCAGCAAACTGCTTATTGGTTACATCGGTTGCATCTATCAAAAATGCGCCTAAGCTAACCCGGTGAACGGGCCGGGCATCATCCATTTCTTCGTGACCACCGCCGTCTATGCCAACCGGATTTACACCGCCCATGCTAAACTGCCCCCCATTTATTAATATCATTCCAGCCGGTATTGCCAGGTTATGCAAGGGCTTATTGAAAATGCTTTCTTTAAAATCGCGGCCACCACCGGCCATAAAAGTGGCACTGTCTGACCGGTTTAAACCCGACGGCCGACATACTGCCACATTTCTGAATGGAAAACCTATTTTTTTTACACTGTAGCTTGCATTCATTGCGGGCGTAGCCTGTTGCGACGCCTGTGCTTGTGCAGCTTGTTTTTTTTGGTCTTTGCACGATAGTGCAAATAACAGAACGGCAATAAATACTATTCCTGCTTTGTTTTCAATATTTATCATTGTCCTTAGTTTACGAATATGAATATACAACAAAAGTTTTTTGCTTATTATTTAAGGTGCAGAAAAAATTGTTTTCCAATCGTTCTTCATGCTTGCTATATGCCATTTGTTTACCATTGCTGCGTTTATGGAAGCATTATTTTTCTCCTGGTAGGCAAATTCGCGCACGGCATCATCATGGTTAACCAATAATTGAAAGCTGGGATATTTGCTCATCTGAGAATACTTAAGCATCTCGATGTCTCCGCCGCTCTTTTCATTGCCGCTCGCAAAAACGGGTATTTTACCAATATGCCACTGAATGTTTACCGGTTTACCTCCCTTATCACAAATAGATGCCACTTTTCCTTCGCGCAAAATGGTGCGGGTGTCTTCATCAAACTTATATTGAAGTTTTGTGCCGATGACCTGTTCAGTAGGGATGCCGTAATATTTTACAGAGATTGCTCTTACAAACTCAATGGTACCACCGGTACAAATGAATGTTTTAAAGCCATTTGCGCGTAAATAATCCAGTAGCTCCAGCTGTGGCTGGTACCTTGCGTCTATCACGGGATGTATTGTTTTTTGGATAACATAGTGAGCGGTATCAAAATATGCCTTTACTGATTTTTCAAACTCCTCTTCGGTTGTGCCCGATAAAGATTTTAAGATGACGGCCACCAAAGATGACTCATCAACGGTAGCGAGGTAAGCTTTGTCTTTTTGAATGAT
>JABDEQ010000031.1 GCA_013286985.1 Bacteroidota bacterium
TGGTAGATTTTGACGGCAATGTTATTGAGGGCAGTTTAAGGCCGTCGTCTGATACCAAAACACATGCTGTGCTCTATAAAAACTGGAGCAATATCAATGGCATTGTTCATACACATTCTACCTATGCCACGGCGTGGGCGCAATCACAAAGGGATATTCCTGTTTATGGTACCACACATGCCGATCACCTTACGGTAGATATTCCGTGTGCGCCTCCTATGAGCGATAAAATGATAAAAGGCAACTATGAATATGAAACCGGTTACCAGATCATCAATTGCTTAAATGAAAAAGGGCTAAGCTATACCGATGTAGAAATGATGCTGGTAGGCAACCACGCCCCGTTTACCTGGGGAAAAACAGCGGCAAAAGCAGTTTATAACAGCGCAGTGCTCGAATCAGTAGCCCAAATGGCACTCCTTACAGAACAGATAAACCCAAATGCAGCAAGGCTTAAAGATTCGCTCATCAAAAAACATTACGATCGCAAACATGGGCCGGATTCTTATTATGGACAATGATTAATTGATTCAATAGTTCATTGGTTCACTTGTTCATTAGTAATTTTTAATTCATTAACTCAACAATTCAATAATTCATTCTAAATATACAATGATCGACTTAAAAACATATGAAGTATGGTTTATCACCGGCAGCCAGCATCTGTACGGCGAAGAAACCTTAAAATTAGTTGCCGAACACTCGCAGCAAATTGCAAAAGGGCTGGATAACGCACCGCAAATACCGGTACGTATAGTTTATAAACCCGTTGTTAAAACTCCCGAAGAAATTTACAGCACCATACAGGAAGCCAACACTACATCAAGCTGCATTGGCATAATTACCTGGATGCATACCTTTTCGCCGGCTAAAATGTGGATTCGCGGTTTAAATATTCTGCAAAAGCCGATGTTACACCTGCATACGCAATTTAACCGTGATATTCCCTGGAGTTCGATAGACATGGACTTCATGAATCTTAACCAAAGCGCCCACGGCGACCGTGAATTCGGCTTTATGGTTTCTCGGATGCGCAAAAACCGCAAGGTAGTAGTTGGCCACTGGCAGGATAATGAGGTATTGGAAGATATTAACACATGGACCCGCGCCGCAGCCGGATGGCATGACTGGCAAGGTGCTAAATTTGCCCGTTTTGGCGATAATATGCGTTATGTAGCCGTTACCGAAGGCGATAAAGTGGAAGCTGAGCTTAAGTTTGGTTACTCGGTTAATACCTATGGCATTGGCGACCTGGTTGCCGAAATTGATAAAGTAAGCACCGAAGCCATTGATGCCCTGATAACTGAATATGAAGCTGCTTATACCATGGAAACAGCCTTACTTAAAGGCGGCGAAAGACACTCATCGGTATACGAAGCTGCCAAAATTGAACTGGGCCTGCGTAACTTTTTACAAAAGGGCGGCTTTAAAGGCTTTACGGATACCTTTGAAGATCTGTATGGCATGATACAACTGCCCGGCATTGCGGCCCAGCGCCTGATGGCCGATGGTTATGGCTTTGCCGGTGAGGGTGACTGGAAAACGGCCGCCCTGGTACGCGCTTTTAAAGTAATGGGCAGTGGTCTTAAGGGCGGCAATGCCTTTATGGAAGATTACACTTACCATTTTGACAAAGATAATATGTTGGTTTTAGGCTCGCATATGCTCGAAATTGATGCTTCATTAGCAAATGGCAAACCAAAGCTCGAAGTTCATCCATTAGGAATAGGCGGCAAAGCTGATCCGGCCCGTTTGGTATTCAACGTATCGGGTGGCAATGCGCTTAATGCGTCTATCATTGATATGGGCAATCGTTTCAGGCTATTGATTAACGAAGTAGAAGCGATTGAACCACAACATGATTTGCCTAAACTGCCTGTTGCACGTGTACTTTGGAAGCCATTGCCTGATATGAAAACCGGATGCGCAGCATGGATCTATGCAGGCGGTGCACATCATACCGCCTACAGCCAGAACCTCACTGCTGCACATTTACAGGATTTTGCTGACATGGCCGGGATAGAGTTTTTACGGATTGGAAAAGCCACCAAACTTGATCAGTTCCGCAATGAATTGCTTTGGAATGAGGTAGCTTATAAGTAGTTTGGAGTTCATAGTCTTTAGTCTAAAGTCACAAGAGTTTAAAAGCGGTCAAAAAGAGCTGATAACAGATCAAATCCGTCATTTTCATATCTTCACTTCCGACTAAAGACTCAAAAAAACCAATTAATATAAACCCTTTTTATGAATAAATTTTCAACTATTGATTACATCATATTTGTAATCTATTTTATACTGGTATCCAGCTATGGCTTGTGGGTATACCAGCGTAAAAAAACAAAGGAAGTATCCGGCAGTCATGATTTCTTTTTGGCCGAGGGTTCACTTACCTGGTGGGCCATAGGTGCATCACTTATCGCATCAAATATCTCTGCAGAACAATTTATAGGTGCAAGCGGGCAGGGTTTTCAGGTCGGTTTGGCTGTTGCCGCTTATGAGTGGATAGCCGCTATCGCGCTCATTATTGTGGCCGTTTGGTTTATCCCGGTATATCTTAAAAATAAGATCTTTACCATGCCGCAGTTTCTGGAAACGCGGTACAACGAAACAGTGAGCTTAATGATGGCTGTTTTTTGGCTGTTTCTGTATATTTTTGTAAATCTTACCTCTATTCTTTTCCTGGGAGCGCTGGCCATCAACAGCCTTGCCGGTGGCAATTCAGACACTTTTCACTATATCATTATTGCATTGGCGGTTTTTGCCCTTATAATTGCTTTGGGCGGTATGAAGGTGATTGGCTTTACCGATGTTATACAGGTTTTAGTTTTAGTAATAGGAGGTTTGGCAACAACCTACATTGCCCTAACCATGGTAAGCGAACGTTTTGGTTTGGGTAAAGATGCCTTAGCCGGATTTAATGCTATGCTGAAAGATGCACCTGAGCACTTTAAAATGATATTACCTAAACCCGGCCCGCATGCAAGCCAGGAGGAAGTTAACAAGTACTTATTACTACCCGGTATTGCCATGTATTTTGCAGGGCAGTGGATAGTAAACCTTAACTACTGGGGCTGTAATCAGTATATTACACAAAGGGCACTCGGCTCCGATTTAAAAACGGCACGTACCGGCATCCTGTTTGCGGGCTTAATGAAATTGGCTATGCCTATAATTGTTATCCTGCCGGGAATAGCAGCGTACGTTTTGTACAAAAACGGCGGTTTACAGCGTGAAATGATCTCCGGTGGCCATATAAGCCCCGATAATGCCTACTCTGCGGTACTGGGCTTTTTGCCTAATGGGTTAAAAGGACTCTCTATTGCAGCTTTAACCGCCGCTATAGTAGCTTCGTTAGCAGGTAAAGCAAACAGCATATCCACCATTTTCACACTTGATATTTACAAAAAATATATCAAAAAAGATGCTGATGAAAAATCAATGGTGGTAATGGGTAAATCAGTGATCGCTGTGGCCATGTTACTTTCTATATTACTAACCTGGCATGACCTTTTGGGTATAGGTGGCGAAGGAGGCTTTACCTTTATACAGAAATATACCGGCTTTATCAGCCCGGGCATATTTGCTATATTTATTCTGGGCTTCTTTTGGAAACGTACTACCGGGACGGCAGCAATAACCGGAATTTTAACCGGGTTTTTAATGTCCATATTGTTTAATAATTATGCCCCACGGTTGTTTGGACATGAAACTTTCCTTTATACCGCATTTTTAAATAAAGATGGCGTTTATGAAATTCCGTTCCTTATATGCATGGGCCTATCCTTCTTGTTTACTATAATTGCAATGGTTTTAGTAAGCTTAGCCGGACCAAAAATAAGCCAGAAAGCCTTTACGCTGGATAAAACAATGTTTAAGGTAGAGCCCTCAACATTGGCGCTTATTGTGGTAACCCTGTTACTGCTTACCACGCTTTACGTTAAATTTTGGTAAAGCTGCTTTAAATATTATTCTGCCGTAGGGTCTTCCCACAAAGAAGATCCTGCTTTAATACCCCGCCCAATGCTACCCTGTGTTTTAGCCACATCAAGCTGCATATTTAACAATTTAACTGTCCGTTAAAATATGTCTCTAAAAAATGATTTTACATCTTTGATTATCAAATAATTAATTATAGATTTAACTTATAAAGGACCTCCTTTAAAAACCTAAATCGTTAATCTAATAATTACAATCATGAAAAAATCTACTAAAGTTACCGCTTGCATTGTTATTGCATTCGGGCTTGCTGTGTGGGGATGCGGGCTTAAACATTCAGCCTCAACAACCGCCATCAACATTACCGGGCTTCCCCAGGATGTTTTAAAATCGTGCACTATAACAAAAGATTCTTTTAACTACTGGTTCGGCAGTCATAAAGCTACCGAAAATGGCTTTGTTACACCGGCCAATAGTGTAACTTTCCCTCACAACAACAATTGTGATTTTTATCAATGGTCCGAAAGAATGTTCTTATGGATTACCTCGCCTAATGTTCCCGGTCATGATACAGCTCAAAGTATATTAGAATCGCCTATTTTTTATAATGTTTCGCCGCCCAATGCTGCGGGCAAACGTACTTTAACGGCGCATCAACCGGGTGTTCCTTTACGGATGTCGGCCAGCCTTGAAAAAGACGGACCTGATAGATTACCCGTTTTTAAAGATAAAACCGGTAAATTGTTTGAAGTAGAAATTCCACAAAAAACAGCGGCGCTAATAGTTAATAGCGACGGCAAGCCTGTGCAGGTAAGCGTGGTTAAAAAAAGCCCAGCGGGAGCTGTTCAATTTTTGGATAAAACCGGCAAAGAAATCCCGCGTCCAAAGGCAATTCTTAAGCATCAGGTTAGCGGCTTACCTATTGTTCAAAGATTTGCATTAGGCAAACAATTTGTATTACTTGGAGCCGACGGTACCGAAATCCAAACCGAAGCCGGACAAGCCACTGGAGATGTGTTAATGGCACAAAACAAATCCTTGGTTTATTATCTTACTTTGGTGAATGATGTTTACGCCTTCTTTTTAAGCGGCGTGGATAATAAGCAAATTAACGGAAGCCAGTTCCCCACTACTGCCGCAGCCCGCGACAGCATTTGCGCCATAGCCAGGGCCCAACATGTTACGCTGCCCGATTCAAACGCCTTAGCTATCGAACTAAAAACATCATGGGTTGAAGCCAGCACCCTTGCCGACCCGCAAAATTATTTCACAATTAAAGCTACTATACCGGTTTATAATACAACTTCTGATACACTTTGGACACCCAAATCGGAAAAAACCGTGACTATGGCCCTTGTAGGCATCCACATAGTAGGCAGCGTAGCGGGGCATCCCGAAATGGTGTGGGCAACATTTGAGCATCAAAAAAATACGCCCAATGCAGCCTATGCTTATTTAGATTCCACGCAGGCCAAAAAAATTGTGGCACAAGATACCGGCACCAACTGGTTGTTCAGCAAAAACGCCGCCGATACAGCTGCCAATACATCGCACATGATCAATGTAAATGGTTCAGACACCATTGCTGCTATCAAACCGTTTACTATAAGCCCGAGCAATACACTGCAATTGATGCCATGGGGCAGCGCAATGGATTCACTAACCAACCCGGAAAATAAAAGCTCTGCGGCATCCAATAGCGAGGTCATTTCTATCAACAATACCATAAAAGGTTTCCTGGTTGGTAACGATGTAAGGAAAAACTATCTGTTCATAGGGGCAACCTGGACATCTGGCGGCGCGCCACCGACTGGAGCTAGTTACGGCTCCGATACCACCCACGGTGTGGCCATTGGTACAAGTGTTTTGGCTAACAGCACAATGGAAACCTATTTTCAAACGCCAAGCCATTCGTGCTTTACGTGTCACAGCCATTTCCATAATTTTCCCCCTACGTTAAACCCTGACACTATAAGCCACGTTTTTGCTAAGATTTTTCCTTTGTACACCAATACCGGTACAAGTAGTAAGAAAAGTAAAAAGTGACGGGCAAATACGTTTGTACAACTTTAATTGATCACGTACCAAATAAAAACCCCCGGTTAATTGATAGCCGGGGATTTTTACTTTTTCTGCCTTACAGCTTGCCCGCTTCGCGTTTAAAACAATTAAACATGATTTTATCAGCGAAGCATCGGAGCCTGATTTTGAAAGTCGAATTTCGTCGACTCCCGGTCAGTTTGATAAGGGTATTGGAAATTGTATGGAAATATGTATTTAAGCTGATCAGCAAGTTTAACATGATACAACAGCGGATAAAAAGCAGTGTTCCTGGCCTGTAAGATAATGAACTGGTCGAAACTATCTGTGTTGATCGGCTCTTCAGTGTTTAGTGGTAATCCGGATTCAGATAAAGCATCGGTCAATCTAAAATTCCGGACTCGTCCATAATTTGCCACCTCTGTAGGCCCCATCACGGGCGCGCTAAAATGCCAGCCCTGCCGGATATCTGTTCTGAAAGTAAAGGCTTCTTCCGTACAATGTAATTCGTTTGGCCCAGCGCTTTGGGCATTCACCCCAGCAGCGAACAACGATATGATGGCGATCAGCATTAAATTTTTCATCGGTATTAATTTAGACGGTAACAGGGCTTTTTCTACGGAAATATATTAGATAAAGATACCACTCCTGGCAATCAGCGTCAATATAAAACCATGCAAATGTACAGGTGGAAAGAAAAAGGCTATTGCTCCAATTGGCACAATTGCATATTTGCAGCTTCCATAATTACGTTGGCTATCCGGCGAAACCTGCCGCCTCAATAATTGCATCGGCAAAGGCTTTTGGCGCTTCCTGCGGCAGGTTGTGCCCTATGCCCCCGGCAATGTTGTGGTGAGCATATTTGCCTGTAAATTTGGCCGCATAGCTTGCAGGATCAGGGTGCGGAGCGCCATTGGCATCACCTTCCATGGTAATCGTCGGCACAGATATAGCTGGGGTGGTTGCCAGTTTTTTCTCCAGGCTATCATATTTAGCCTCACCATCTGCGAGGCCCAGGCGCCAGCGATAATTATGGATAACAACGGCCACATGATCGGGATTGTTAAATGAAGCAGCCGATTGTTCGAATACTTCATCACTAAATTTCCAATCGGGAGAGGCAGTTTGCCAGATCAATTTATTAAAGTCATGGCGGTTAGTTTCATAGCCCAAACGACCGCGTTCGGTTGAAAAATAGAACTGGTACCACCATGCAAGTTCTGCTTTAGGCGGCAGCGGCTTTGCATTTGCCTGCTGGCTGCCGATGAGATACCCACTCACTGATACCATCGCTTTACAACGTTGGGGCCACATGGCAGCAATAATATTAGCGGTACGGGCCCCCCAATCAAAACCACCGATAACCGCTTTGTCAATCTTCAAAGCATCCATCAATGCAATAATGTCAACCGCAACAGCTGCTTGCTGGCCGTTTCTTGGTGTATGTTCCAAAAGGAATTTTGTAGATCCATAACCACGCAGGTGTGGTATAATAACCCGGTAACCCCGTGCCGCCAGCAACGGAGCTACTTCGGCATAACTGTGTATATCATAGGGCCAGCCATGCAGCAAAATAACAGGTTGACCGTTAGCCGGCCCGGCTTCCGCATAGCCAACATCAAGCACACCGGCCTTTATTTGTTTTATATTATCGAACAATGTTGATGCGCGACTGGCTTTTTTGCGCGCAGTTGCGGCAATTGGTCTTTCCTCAGCCTTCAGCAAATTGAGACCGCCAAGTTCTGCTACTGCAACGGTCAAAGCGGCCATGCTCAAAAAGCGACGGCGGCCAATGTCTTTTGTTTTTTCCATGGTTTCTCAAATAATTTATTGGGTTAACTTATCCTATATCATAAGGCAGAACAAATTTAAGCGATATACGTTTTGTGGAAATATTTAATACCCCGAATCCGGCAGTTTAGTGGTCCGATCAGGCGTTTTCAGATGTGAATATTTCAGAGATAGCGAGTATATCGCGGTATCGTCATTATTTACTTATTGATGAAGTTACTCTGCTACTCAATAAAACGCAATCTACAGAAGTTTCACATTCTAAAATGAAACCCGTATTTATTGAAATTAAAATGCTTTTTAATGATTGCGTTATAATTTTGAGTTAATCACCTGGCTCTTAGTGCCCTTCTTAGCAAGACATCTGCTTCAAATTATTATTGTACACCTTAATATAATTATATGAGCAAATTTAAATTCAAAACAGTTTTGGGTCGTGGACTAGCGCTTGCCGTTCCTGTTGCTATTGTATTGTATGTGTTTTTACGCATAATTAGTTTGCTGAAAAAGGCCATCAGCCCTTTAGCCGCTGATCTGGGCGTTCAAAGAATATGGGGCGAACTCACACTTACCATTTTTGCTATTTTAATAATTATATTGATTATTCTGCTGCTGGGTTTGTTGATGCAAGTTGCCGTAGTTGCAACTATACGCGCACAGGTAGAAGATATCATATTGAAGTTTATACCGTCCCTTAATCAATTAAAATTATTGGCTGCCGATAGCCTTAACCTGGATGAAGAAGAGATCAGCTGGCGGCCGGTACTACTGTATACCATTGAGAAGGCTAAGTATAACCCTGCCTTTGTTGTTGACGAAGATGAAGAAATGGTGACCGTATTTCTTTGTTTGGAACCGAACATAAGAAAAGGCGAAATTTTAATAGTAAAAAAAGAAAAGGTAAAGATTATACCCATCACATTTAATGAATTACACAAATGCAGCAGAGCCGCCGGTAAAGGATACCTGGAAATAATAAAAAAATATAATGGCAGCCCCGCAAAATGATCTCCTGCCCTGTCCCGCATACACATGAAACATACGACAAAAAAGAGCATTAAGTAACGCGTACGCTACCCGCTCATTGCTACAGGCAATCTGTTCCCAAGTGCCAGATTCAAGGCTAAGAAAAGCCTACTCCAATAAATAAACAAAGCCGGGGCACGTTGGTCAAGCCTTGTTTCTCACAGTCTTTTCGTTATTTCCCCAGGCACGCTTAGCCAGAAGCATTAAGCTTATAAGTTGTAATTGATTATCAACTGTTTAATTTTACAACCACACTTTTTATACACAACCGCATTAGCTATGCTTTTCAATCGCTATAATATTTTTACCGGACACTAATAGTTGCAAACCTTGACCGATTAGGGCTTACACTAAACAATTCTCCGGCGATAGGCATCGGCGGCAGCACGTTTAACCGTATTTTCATTTAAGATGGCCCCTCTTTCTCTAATTGCTTGTTCAGCTGCTTTAAACCATTCAATGGGAATGTTATCAACGGATTTTAATGGTATGAATTCACAGGGATCATCTCTGTGATTATCAGAGCCGACAATCACCATAGTTCTACATGCCAATTCGTTCATTTCATTTACCTCAGCACTCTTTATTATATCGTTAATTAAGTTAGGCTGCAATATGAATCTTGACTCAGTGATCGACACAGCATTAAAGAAACAATCCAAACTATCGGTATTATTTGCGTCCCACCATGCGTCTCTGATTCCCGGCTTGGTTTGCTGTTTATCTAACAAGAATTCTCTTTCCAATTGCGTCAAGAAATGACCAATTCTTAAATATGATCTATTGGGAATATCTCCCCAAACCGCAGCCCAATTTGCGGTGCTTGATAGATAATAAGAGGCTGTAAACATACTATCATAATACTTCGAGATTGTTAATCCCAAAGACAAAATTAAAGAATCGATCGTTCTTTTAAGATAAAGCCCCTGCGCCATCGTAATGGTGTCAACTACATATTGATAACCAAGTGAACTTAGTTGTTTTTCTGTTAGTTGAATTAGTTTTTGTTTTGTTAATTTCATCGTATTAATAAAGCTTCACTCCTGGCCCGATATAAGATGAAGAGCCTGGTTGATAAGCTGGATTTTTCGGGTCATAAAATATTGTTTGCGTAGGTACGCCATTATCATTCATTTTTTTCTCCCTCTTGTCTACTGATTTTTTACCAGAAGGTGTATTAGGCTTGATAATAACAGCAGTACCGTCAGGCATAACAGCATCCTTTCTGACGTTAGTCCCATTTTTTAATGTCATTGGCACTTCTACATCTGCACCTTGTTCTTTCAACTTCTTTTGCTCTTGGCGATGTGCCTCTTGTCCAGTTTTTATAGCATCTTTAACTTTTGGGATATTTGCCCCTTTTAATTTGTTTGGTGTAGATTGTGGTGTTGGTTCCGGTTCTTTAGGGGTGCTATTATGAGAGGTCGCCTTATTATATATCCAAGCCACTCCAGCCACCACAGCAGCACCCGACGAGAATAACCTAATATTCTTAACGTCTAGACTTTCAATATTTTACAACGATTTAAATTCTTTACTCACCGAATTACTCACCGCTTTTTTTGATACAGATTAATTGCAAATCTTATGGTGTAAAGATATGAATTATTGCATATTTCTAAAAACGTCCCGTATTGTTAAAGCTTTAGATATGTCGTTAGACTACCTTTCTGAGCTAACTGACACTGAGTTAGACACTGTTATATTAACCCGCATAAACGAAATCGCCTCTCTGTCTGATGAAGAACAGAAGCAGGTTTATATGGTCATCGACGCGCTTATTAGGGATTATACGGCTAAGAAAGGCAATTCTAAATGAACAAAAACCTAGCACTTAATGGCTAGTCTCTGTCATGTTAAGCTGCAAGCTTAATATATCTTAGGACGAGGTTGCAAGCCTCGATCAGGTTAGGCTTTATTAAGCTGCAAGCTCAATATATTTTAGGTCGAGGCCATAAACCTCGACCAGTTAGGAATATGAATTATAATATTGTAGCCCAATCGAAGCCGTCCATTTCAACAAATCCAAGCCTACCTTCTTTTACTCGTTCTATTGTATCAATGCCGATCCAATAATTTTTTTTTCCTATCTTAACTCTTTTTGATTTTTTACGGATGTAAGACACCAATAAGTTGTATACTCTCTTTAATTCATCATCAGGAATAAATTTTTCATTGTAATGATAGTAAAAAGGATAAATACTTATTAAACCAGGTCCAACTTTATTATACTTTTTCTCTGCAAAAAATGGCGTATAAAAATCTATGGATGGACCTCCGTACCTCTGTCTGATATAGTATTTTTTCTGATCATTTTTTTCAAAAGATCTCATTTCTAATGGGAAACGTTTGTATTTATCACTAATGATAAAAAAACCAACGCATTCTTCGATATAATTGAGATACTGTTCCATGTTTTTAATAAGATAATATGAGTTATCTTCATAATCGGAATCAGGAACAATTATACATTCTTGATTAAAGCAATATCTCACAAAGTCCTCACGTTCTTTCAGGTTAAAAAAAAGATTCAATTCTGCCATTTGATTAGTTATTTCCTACAGGATGGGCTTAATGATCAACTCCTAATTTATCTTACTCTGCTTCGCGCTTTTTGTTACGGGCGCTGTTAGGTTTCCGTTCTGCTTCATGAACTTTTACTGTTTTACCATTTTCATCCACTACTTGAACATCCGGCCTCCTATTGGAGCCTGGTACTTGGATTTTCTTTTCTGTTATTACTTTTTCTCCTGGTTTTGCTTCCGCTTTAGCTTTATCGGCTAATTGACCCACTTTTTCCTGATGATCAATATTTCCTTTAGCGCCATTTGGATTAGGCGGACTCTTTTCTTTATCGGGGGTACTTTGAGGTGTGCTCTCACTTTTAACATGATAACTATTATGATGACTTTGGATAAAGAAATCACCGATTGCAACTAATCCGCCAATTGTAACCGTTACAACTGCTGCCGGTGTTGCAGCCCCCAAAGTGGCACCTTCTTCTACTCCAGCTGCCTCTAATGCTACGGCAAATATACATGACGGACAATTACCATCTGGATCAGTTTTATTGACTGGGTTGTTCCCAACATAAGCATAGGGAGATAAACTAATTTGCGTTGGGTCTTCAGCCTTCTTATCCACCACATTCCATCTACCAATCACCGGATCATAAAAACGCGCACTATAATCGTATTGCCCTAACTCTTCCTGTAACTCCTTTTTATTGTAAAGATATTCATTTTTAGTACTGTTGACAAGGCTGTTGATCTCCAGGCCAAACGGATAATAATCATCTGTTTGCAGAGGCGTTATCAAGCCGTTCTTAGTATCAAATGTCACCCTGGTGTTGCCCAGGTTATCACCCAAATAATAATCATAACTCATATAATTATTGGTGGTCGAGCTGGGTACTATCTTACCTTCTTCTGTCTGTATAAAACCTATAGTTGTATTGCTGCTATCGTATTCTATGCCGTCTATATAATCTGTTGTTTTGGTTGTTCCGCCTGTTGTTACGTCTACTTTTCTCAGATTTCTGCCATTGGCATCATACGTGTAGGTAACTGTTCCTGTTGGTATCGTGATGGTAACCGGCAGGTTAAGCATATTATATGTATAACTCTTGTTTTGGGTGGCAGTAGTTGTATTGATGCCGCTTAATATGTTGCCGTTATTGTCATAAGTATAATTAGTCGTTCCACTTACTAAATCGGTGATACTGCCATATATGCTGTTATTATTTACGTATTGCAGCTGGTTGGTATAGTTACCAGCAGCGTTGGTATACGTATAAGCCAGTTGATCGATTAAAGTGTTTGACGTAGTTTGGTAACGATACAATTGGGTGATGTTACCCATTAGGTCATAAGTGATGCTATTTTCTGAATTGCCGGTTGTACCATTGCCAGAAGTTAAACGGTTCAGCTGGTCGTAAGCGTAACTATAGCTATTGGCATTGGGTGCACTGCCTGTGCCCCAGCTTTGGCTGGCAATATTGCCATTGTATTGTGCTGTTGGGGTTATTCCGGTAATATTATTTACATTATTATACTGTAACTGCATCTGGAATAAGGGTGCAGCGCTGCCCAGTAACCAGCCACGTTCGTTATAGTTGTAAGCTACGCTTTGCGAAAAAGTAAGGCTATCCAAACTATTCAGTTGTTTGGTCATTACCTGGCCTAACTCGTTGTAAATAATGTTGGAGATCGGGGTACGGCTGATTGAAACCTATTTGTTGCTAGGCATATACCTTGCGATCCTTGTGGTCATAGGCATGCTGATTAGTGATCTGGATTGATTTCTTAGTCAAATAGGACTAGTACCTATTATTTCACCAACCAACATATATTTTAATTAAAATACAATTGTTATGTTTGTTCGCGAAAAATAATCGTGCCGACGAGTTTTAAGTATTGGATGATCAAGCAAGAAGGTCGGGAATCTTTAATAGCATGTCAAAAGAACAACAATTTTGGAACTGGTTTAAAGAAAATGAAGCTGAATACTTTTTTCTAAATCAGATTGACGACAACAACGAAAAAGAAAGGCTCTTAGATGAACTCTTAAAACGCTTACATCTATATTCCGACAAGTTATTTTTTGAAATAGGTGGCTATCCTGATAAAAAGCAGGACTTAATCATTACAGCTGAGGGTAATGCTGATTTTTTTGATAAGGTTGAATCTCTTGTAAAGCAAGCCCCTATATTAGAATACTGGACTATAATTGCCTTTAAACCTGCCATAGGATTTGGAACTATTGAATATAATAGCATAAAGCTCAATCCAGAAACAATGCGTTTTAATCCACTAAGTAATAAAACATCCTCCAAAATCGGCTTAAGGGTACATATAGATAACTTTAGTTCAGTTCGTGAAAAAGATTTTTTGCAGGCTGTTTATTTATTGCTTGATAATGTTTTGGGTGAAAAAGCAGCCGCATTAGAAATAGGTTACGTTGATGTAAAAAAAATGCCGCCAATTCCAGAAAAAGAGGATTTAATTGAATTAATTAAGCTTCCTCGATATATTCAGTGGAAAAAATCTAATCCGTAAATATATTTTATTCTATAAAGAGTTAGAAAGACTTTTTATTTCTTCCATAGTATGTGAGAACTGCTTTTTATTAGAGAAGCCTGCATATTTAAGTCCAATACAAGGCGTCATATCTCCATCAATTACATCCGTTCCGACAAACCTAAACGACTTCAATGCTGTCATCTTTTTTATAAACTTTATTGACTGTAGTAGACCATTATTATAGGTTAATGTATTCAAATTCTGAAATCGAGTTACATACTCAGGGTTTTTTATCGACTTGCAATAATCAAAAAGCAAAGAAACCAAAGTCTCTTTGCTTTTTTCTATACAACATAAGGTTTCTAATTTACTGCAATAACTAAGCTGCAACTCCTTAAGTTGATTAAAATACTCTAATCCATTTAAAGTATTTATCGGGGACTGTACAATCTCTAATTTTTCAATCCAAGATACATTCGATATGCTTGAGCAGTCTTTGGTTTTAGGATTATAATTATAAAATGATATTCGATTTAAAGATCTGCATTGATCAATATTCGAAAAGTAAGGGCTCCAATCAGCAATCAATTCTTTAAGTGATGGAAAACATGAATAATCAACCTTTCTACCTTTGCCTGATATAATCAAAAACTCTAAGCTATGTAGGCTATGAATTCCACTTATATTTTTAATTCCATCCGATATTGACAGTCGTTTTATCTTTGGATAATCAGTAAGAAAGTCTACATTTTGAAGTTTATAATCATGAGAAGTTGTAATAGCAATCCCGTCTAGATGGTTTTCGAGGTAAATCTGCATACAATCTTCTATATGATCAGAATTAATAATAATAGATTTCGTGCCGTCTAAATTTGAATAGACCTTAAAACCTTCAATTGTTATTATTGCCATATAATTTCTTTAATAAAAACGAAATATCACCATATCACACAAATCATTAATTGCGATAGATTTCCTTAGAAAACATCTTTTATTCTTTTTTCATTAAAGCAAAAATATCAACGGCCATACATAATGTATAATAACTATAGTAGTCCCCACCGCTGTACCTGCGGCAATTGGAGAGATTGCAGGATGATTATTACCCGGAGGTGGCGCATAATTTTGATCTGGTTCGTCGGAGTTGGATTTCTTTTGATCCGCTTGAGCTTTCTTTTTATCTTCTTCATTATATTTCGCGCCCGGTGACTTATTTTTATTATAGTTATCATTACTCTTATTTCCACCTTCATCTGTATTCATTCTATCATCCTCATCCTTAAATGCTTGTCTGTGACTATCTGCCGGCTTCCAATCTATACCGTTTTCTGCAACCGGATTATCTTTAGTAGCATGGTCTCTCGCGGATTGCTGTGCTCTTTTATATGATCCCTTACCGTGATACTTCATTCCGTTTTCGTACGTAATTGTGTACGAACCGGTTTGTTGTGGTTGGGGCTTCTTTTTATTATCCTCTTTATCTTTATTATTATCTTGTGTTTGCATTCCATCAGGGTCAATATTCCTGATAGGGTTATCATCACCATATGTATAAGCAGAAAACCTTCGTGACTTCTCCGCCAATGGATCAATCGTTGTCCACCGCGCAATCACCGGATCATAAAACCTCGCGCCGTAATCGTATTGCCCTAACTCCTCCTGTAACTCTTTCTTGTTATAAAGATATTCATTTTTAGTACTGTTGACAAGGCTGTTGATCTCCAGGCCAAACGGATAATAATCGTCTGTTTGCAGAGGCGTTATTATGCCATTTTCGGTGTCAAATGTTATTCTTGTGTTTCCAAGGTTATCGCCCAAATAATAGTAGTAATCATAGGCCGAGCTGGGTACTACTTTGCCTTCTTCTGTCTGTATAAAACCTATTTTTGTAGTACTATTATCGTATTCTATGCCATCAATATAATCTGTGGTATTGGTTGTTCCGCTTATTACGCTTACTTTCCTCAACTTCCTGCCATTGGCATCATACGTGTAGGTAACTGTTCCTGTAGGTTTCGTTATAGTAACCGGCAGGTTAAGTATATTATAAGTATAACTCTTGTTTTGGATAGTATTGGCCGTATTGCTGGTATTTAATACGTTCCCATTATTATCATAAGTATAATTGGTTGTTCCGCTTACCAGGTCGGTGGTACCGAAATACCCGCTGTTATCCGTTACATTTTGCAGTTGGTTGGTATTGTTATAGGTATAGCTGAGCTGGTCTATCAGGTTTGCGCTGGCACCTTGATAACGGTTCAACGTGCTGATGTTTCCGTTCAGGTCATATGTAATACTATTTTCCGAGTTTCCGGTGGTGCCGGTACCGGCCGTTAAACGGTTTAGCTGGTCGTAAGCATAAACATAGCTGTTGGCATTGGGTGTATTGCTTGTACCCCAGCTCTGACTGGCTATGTTACCATTGTATTGTGCGGTAGGGGTAATACCGGCTATATTGTTGACACTGTTATACTGTAACCGCATCTGGAACAAAGCTGCATTACTGCTCAATAACCACCCCCGTTCATTATAATTGTAAGCGATGCTTTGTGAAAAAGTAGCGCTATCCAAACTATTGAGGTTTTTAGTCATTAGCTGTCCTATTTCGTTATAAACAATATTGGAGATCATTGTGCGGCTGGTTGTAGCTCCCGAGCTTAAAGTAATCTGTTCCCAGGTTCCCACCTTGCGGTCCATATGGTCATATACATACTGATTGCTGATGGTAGTGGTGGTAGAAAGACTATGAACAGAATGAACCCTTGTAATGGTAAGGGGTATATTGGTGAAACTATAGGTAGTTTTTATAACATCGTTATCACCGGCACTCAATACGCCGCCAAGGTAATGCTGGCTATAGGTTTGCGTTACTCTGCCCAGGTCATCATAATAATGAACCGTCCACAACATATCCGGCGTGGTTGGGATGCTAACTGTATTCAGTACGGCTGTTTTGGTTGCGGTTAGCAGGCCCCGGGTCATTGTACTGGCACTTGCTGGGGCTACTACCGTTGACGGTTGCCCCGGAAAACTATAGTTGTCATAGTAATTCACCACCAAGGGGATCTGGTTATTTCCCCATGGAAATGCCGTATCGCTATAACCCTGTATGCCGTTAGCCGTTACGGGCACCTCCCATTGGCTGACCGTATCCGTCAGGGTGATCATATTCGTCACATAACTCTGTAAAGGAGCCCGGGAACTCGTATCAATTGTAATGCCGGTCGTGATTACCCGCCCTTGTCCGTCATATTTGGTATATCCCCATTCGCCAAGGGCCTTTTTATTGGCATCACGGTCATATAACAGTTGATCTATCTGGTTATATACCATTTCTTCGGCACCTTTACCCGGCAACTGCTTTTGGATAAGCCTTTGCCGCTCGTCATAACGATACTGGTAACATAAGTTATTTAAGGTAGTTTGGCTGATGGCACTGGTAGCGTCCGGATTGGACTGCGGCGGTAATACAAATGCCAGGTTACCAAGGTCATCATATACATAATAGGTGCTCAGCATTTGTAATTGGCTACCGATATTATTATAGGTTCGTTTTAAAACCACATGCCCTTCCATATCTTTATACTCCTCGGTCGTATTCAGGCAGCCATCGCTCGCCGGGTTCCAGTTTTCATCTCTGGTAATGGTCAGGTAAAGTGTCCCCGTATTGTAGGTTGCTGTATTACCCACACGCGCCAGGCTTTGGCTCTCATCACTATTAATAATCGTGGTATAAAGCGCCACCATACGGCTGCCGGGATTGTTACTTAGTATGCCGGGGTTAAAACTGCTTTGATCATTACTTTCATAATCCACAGTGGTGGTATGCCCGCTGCCGCTTATGCCGCTGGTGCTTAATTGCCAAGACTGTCCCGGATCGCCTTGTTCTACTACCCTGTTCAGCGGCGAGGGCTCATAATTGATTCCGCTAACCGGGTAAGCATTATTAACAACTCCGGGGGCATTCCAGGTGCTTCCCGTCGGATTGCTATAAAATGTCGGTTGGTCTGCCAACGCAGTAGTTTTATAACTCCCGTCGCTGGCCGCCGTTGGTTGTACAGAGTAAGGTAAATATTTTACGGAATCTCTTCCAAACTGGTCATAAACTATAGGCTGTACCACATCTCTGCCCGTCGGCGATCCTTTTACCTGTACGGTTTGCATCGGCCGACCTAAGCCATCCAAATACTGTACGGCGATCTCTACCTGGTTCTTATCAACGCTGGCAGCGATTAATGCACTATTGTTAGTAATGAGTGCTACCCTTGGTGTAAAAGTGGCGACATAGTTTTGGCTCTGGCTCGGGTTAAAGCTGCTTTGAGGGTTCACTGCAAGTGTGATGGTGGTGCTGCCTGCTCCTTGCCCATTGACGGCAGTTATGGTATAGGTGGTAGCGGGCGAGGCTGCTGCTGGTACGCCGCTGATACCGCCTGTGGCACGGTCAAACAGTAAACCTGTTGGTAAAGCCGGGCTGATACTGTAGGCACCCGTGATGATTTTACGTATCTTGTTATTGCCAATGTCCGCGACATATACGTTACCTGTTGCATCTACTGCTACCTCCCCAGGGTTATTAAAACTGGCCGCAATACCTACCCCATCCGTCGATCCTGCCGTGCCACTGCCGGCCAGCGTACTCACTACTCCGCCAGGTGTAATCTTGCGGATAACACTATAATACTGATCTGAAATATACATATTGCCGGTCGCATCCACCGCTACGGATATCGGATAGAAAAAACTGGCCATAGGGCTATTCCCGTTTACCAGGCCCTCATAACGATTACCAGCATAGGTACTAACCACACCAGTTGGTGTGATCTTCCTGATTACATTGTTACTTTCATCGGCAACATATAAGTTGCCTGATGCATCAATGGTCAAACCGCACGGCAAGCTAAACTGGGCCGCCGTACCTACGCCATCGGCATAACCCCGCGTTCCGTTTCCGGCAAAGGTACTCACCATACCCGAAGGAGTAATCTTTCGGATCACGTTATTATAATTATCAGCTACATATACGTTACCCGCTGCGTCAACGACAGTACCTATCGGGTGATTGAATTCAGCAGTTGCCACAGGCCCGTCTACATAACCTTCAGTACCGTTGCCGGCCAGTGTACTTGCTGTTCCCGTCGGGCTAACCATACGGATGACATTTCCATAAAAATCAGCAACATATAGATTCCCGTTGCCATCAAAAGATATGCCGGTAGGTAGATTGAACCTGGCGGTTCCGGCACTGCCGTTGACTTCGCCTCCTGCGCCATAGCCCGAAAAGGTGGTTACGACACCTGCTGGGGATATTTCACGAATTGAGCCGTTATAGCCATCCGCTACATATACATTGCCGCTGGCATCGGTAACCACAGATGTTGGTTTAGCAAATTCCGCACCAGTCCCTGCGCCATTGAGGTAAGCGTAAACTCCGCTCCCTGCAATAGTGATTGTTTGCCCATAGGCATAGGCTACGCCACCTGTATTGTTTGGAAATACTGGTGCAATGTGTGAGCCTACTGTATAGGTTAATGTATTGTTACTATAATTGATGAGCGGCGCCTGACAGAAGCCAGTCAGTGAAAGAAACGCTAGTATCGTGACGATGAAAGGTGTTAATTTATTGATATGATATATCTTTTGCATGTGATGTGCTGATTTAAGGTTAATTTTTTACTGCGCTCTGTAATTGTATTGGTAATTTTTAATGATATTACCATACTGATCGGTTATATTAACCAACCTGCCAACACTATCATACTGGTAATAAGAAAACTGATTTTTGGCATTGCACGAAGCAGATATGCCCACAAGCGGAATATAGGTGTAAGTGCTCATCTGTGCCGTAGAAGGATATAATCTCAATTCATCAATATAACCGCTTCCTCCTATAGTTATCGTAGCAGCCCCGGTGACTTTGTACTCGTTATAACTCCAGCCATTTAAAGTTATACTTTGGGTGGTTGCGGTAACTGTACCGCCGCTTACAATCACTGCGGCTCCTTGTTTGGCCCAAAAAGATACCACATAACTATTCGAGCTATTCAGCGCGCTTTTAGTTATTGCGCCACTTGCCGTGTTGTAACATTGCGCACCCATTGGAGCCGTGGCATCAGTTGTTGCACCCGTAGTTGTATAAACCCAATTGCCGTAACCTACAGAACTGTAGCTCTCAAAATTGGTATAGGCAATACTTGTTGAATCGGCATTAATTACCGCAGCAATTGGATAGGTATTATAATAAGGCGGATTAATGTTTAAATACCCCCATATATAAGTGTGCAAAGCATCCGCAACTTTATTTTCCTGCAAAATATTGCCATAAGCATCATATTGATTAAATGCAACAACGGGTTGGTAATGACTATCTTTTATTAAACTATTTGCGCCTGCCGTACTGGCTGTAAAGGTGGTTAGCGGAGTAACGGAACGCATTTCAAATACCGAATCTCTTAAAGGTTGGCCCGGTTTATAGGTAGTAAGCACCGATTTAACCACCCTCGAATTACTACCATCAAAGTTTGACTTTTGAGTGGTTTCTTCGATGGGCACATCCAGCATATTGATGTTTTGCAAATTTAAAATTCCTGCCAATGCTGAATTAGTAGGTGAACCGGTAATATTATAATTGTCCGGATATAATATATTTTCGGTGATCAGCTCACTTTTACTGTTTACAGATGTCCGCTGTGATAATTGAAAAGAAGTGGTATCATAGGCATAGGTATTATAAGTTTGAACGTATTTAGTAGTATCACTCATATTGTAAACTTTGGTCGTATCCGACAATAGGTATGTAAAATCAGTATAGTTGTAATAAATCTGGAACTGTAGTTTACCCCCCGTAACAAAATTCTGCAGCCCTTCATAATAATTATAAGACGGATCAAAAGTACCCGGACTTGGTACTTCACTAAAACCCACTTTTAAGCTAATAGGTGTATACGAATTACCCGAACCATAGGCATTTATTTTTTCCTGTACCCTCACATATGTATTGGGTGCCGTTTGTTTATAATTGATTTCTTTCTTTAAAAGGCCGCGCTTCCAGCTTTGATCAACTGAAGGGGTTATGGGGAAAGCGCCAGGTGGACTAACGAGGTCAGGCACAAAGGAATAAAAATACTCGTTCATCCCATTTTGCCCCGAGCCGCCGATAAACTCTTGTACATGGGTATAACCAACTACTGAACCTTGCGACGTACCTAATGGAATATTGGAGACGGCAGTGCATTCCAGACCCTGATAAGTCCAAACGAATATACCACTATATTGGGCCTGGGGCGCTTCAATGTCCTTATTTAGAAGATAAGTATAAGTCGGGTCTCCATTTAAATTGCCACTTGATTTCGTGGAACCAGGTTCTGTATACTGGTACGTTTTTGTATTAAACGGGTTCGGGTTGATGCCGTCGTAGTCTGCAATCTGTTTAATGCGAAGTCCTCCCACAATTTGAGTAACATAACTTGAACCTCCAGAGGTCCCCAGAAGGGCGGGATTGGGTGTAGTCCACTGTACCAATAAGGAATATTTAATGCCCGTTGGGAAACTGGGACTATAAGCTACATTATTTTTTTCAAAAAGATTAAGCTTGTAGTTACCGGGATTTAAATAGAGAACCGTGTCATTTTTAAGTGCCGCAATAATCATAGTACCGGTAGAAGTAACCTGAAACAGATCAATACCTAAAACTACACTTGGCGGGTTATTTAATCCCGATGCTGTGACGGTAACCGGAACCGGGCCACCGGCGGAAACAATCTTTATTGAATCATTAGGATTACCATTATTGATGTCATAATTATATAAGTAATTCCCAGGGTCGTTGCAAATTGCCGCCAGATGTTGTACCGGCGGATAGGCGTTTGAAAGCCCGCCAAAATCCTCGCCGCTGGAAGCTTCTGTATTTGCCTCATATGTGAAATTGGTATACCCGCCTGTTGGGTATTTAATTTGTGTTAGCATGCCGCCAAGCATAGCCTGCTCATTAGGAGTCCTGTTGGCACCAGGATATAATGTTCCGTTGTACGTTACCGTTGGCACCAGGTTGGTATTGCCCATTCCGTTATAATAACCCCAATAATCCTGTTCAAGATCCCAATAAGTATTTGTACTTGTCCTTGACCACTGATCAACATTATAGGTGAAGGAATATTTCTTCCTGGGGTTACAGTTCGGGCAATTTGCTGGAACTGTCTCTATTAATGAATCGAGCCTTAAACGCGTGCTGCTGGTATTATAGTAATAAAAATTGAATACTTTATTGAGTGAGCCGCTTACATTGGTAATATTGATCGCATCAACAGCCGTACCCGCACTTCCAGGATTGTCTAACCTCGAGGTATTAGAAGTGACATTTAAATTCCCATTCTCAAAGGATATATTGGTCAATTTTACTGTGTAAATTGTATTTGCTGAGGACAAATTTTCTGAATCTGTAGCAGGCCCTGGATTACCCAAATATGAACCACAGTTGTTACATTGTAGAAATATAAAGTTGGACGCACTTATAGTTTGCTGATTAAGAATTTCTTCAGATTTATAGGTAAAATTGATCTGGTGACCATCGGGACTGATCATTCTTTTTATAAACCAGGAAGTGGCAATCTTCTGTTTATTAACGACTCCGCCGCCGGTTGACGAGGTGGTGTTGGTATTCGTGAATTCTACCGCATCATTACCGTCATTGTCAGAGCCAAAAATATAGGTTACCCCATCAGGCGTTATAGCCGTAAAAGATTGGATATAAGCCTCCGTAGTATTTTTTAATGCAATCTTGAAAGTAAATTTGATCTTTTGCCTGGGCAGTACATATACATTCCCATAACTATCCATCACAAACTTTCCGGAATAATTGCCGAAATTAAAGTTGTAAACATCTGCTTCGCTGTCATAAACACCCGTTGCCATATAATTGAGTGTGGTATTAATAGTGGCTAATTGTGCGGCAGTGTAATTGGCGCCAGCGGTTACTCTCACTAAACTATCTACTAACGGTATATTATAGGGTGGACTCAGGATGCCGTTAATAGCCTCATCTGGAAGCCCCCTCACTGTGCGAACTATTGCTCCGCCTGCGTTCAGAGACCACCCCAACCCCACAGAGGAAGCCATCTCTTCCACCTTATTGCCACCGGAGTGATAACTGATCGATACCGGCAAGGTCAAATCACCGCTCTTTATGGTATAAATTGGGATATCAATCTTTGGAACACCTGTAAATGCGCCTACCGGCAAACTGCCATATTTACCTAAAGCCGCTGCATCAGGCGAAGGAGGTATGGCATTGGTAATGGTCACGCCGGCGTCGGGTACTGTTTGTGCACAAGTTGTAGCCAACCCGGCTATAAATAAAATAGAAATTAATACGAGTTTTTTCATTGAGAGTGGTTAGGGTGTCAATAATGGCGGTTCTTACGTCCGTTATTTTATGCAACTATTAAATTGCCTTTTCATCAATAGATTTTATCAAATGCGCGGTATATGCCCTGTTCAGTGCTATGACCGATGGTATTTATTTGAGTTCAGGAAAAGAGGTATAATTGCTAGTATCAACTGCAAAATATCAATCCAGCAGTGAAAAGAATTTGCAATTTAATATATTGGGGGTTCGGTTTAGGATTCATTTCTATTGTGACAAGAGTTTAATAAATAGTTATTAGGATTTATTTGCCAAGATATTAACGACCGGATAGAAATCCAAATGTATTTCTAATTAACTCAGCCTTAAGAGTAATTTCCCATCGATTAAAATCAACAACACTAGATGCTGATTTTTCTTTAAGTTATAGCAATAATGATACAAACAGGTTTCATTGAAATCATCCTATAAAATTGAACGATAGCGACAATCACTTTCACAATAAAGCCCTCCTTTTTGACACTTATACATCAATTTAATCGGATTGGAAAAACAGTGGAGGATTCCCAATCCGCGCGCACTCAAGTAAACTTTCTATAGCCTGACAACGCATTTTTAATATAGCCTATATTATCTGCAAGCAAATGAAATAAAGTTCAAAGATGTTTGTATTTTAGCCCACAATGAAATTAAGACCTTTACCTTATCTATTTCTAATGTTATTTACCGGGCTGGCATGGCTATCTTCCTGTGATGACATTATTGAGCCGTCTATTGCCAAAAGCCAGGTTATTTTAGAAGCCCCTGCCAATCAATACACCAGCACCAGCTATACGATTAATTTTTGGTGGGATCAGGTGGATCATGCCCTGTCCTATCACCTACAGGTTGTAACGCCAAGCTTCGCTAATCCGGGAAACCTGGTGTTGGACACGATCGTTAGCAGCTATAAATTCTCCGCTAATTTGAACCCGGGAACTTATCAGTGGCGGGTAATGGCCGAGAATGGAAGCTCACAAACGGCTTATGCGGCTCCAAAAACGTTTGTTGTTGCGGCCTCCAGTATTGTCGGACAAACTGTGCAGCTAACTTCGCCTGCCAATAATTACCTTACCAATCAAAGCAATATTGTTTTTCAATGGGGAAACCTATATGGTGCAACCAAATATCAGCTGGAAGTCGATACCAATAATTTCGTCAACGAAAGTGCTGTATTAGTAAACCAAACTATACCAGGCCAGCAGTTTAGCTACACCTTCCCAAAGGACCAGAATTATCAATGGCGGGTTAAAGCCCAAAATGATACAGCGCAGGCGCAATGGTCGTCAGTATACCAGGTCATTTATGACCATACCCCACCGGCACAGGTTACCCTTGTCGCCCCTGCCAATGGTGTTACAGTACCATTGCCGGTTACTTTGCAATGGAACACGGTGGCACGTGCAGTGAAATACAAATTATATGTATTCCAAAGCGACGGAGTTACCAATTATAATTCCAGCTTCCCAATGAGTTTAACTGCTACCAGTTATAGTTTTAACCTGGGTGCCTCGGGTAATAAGATCTACTGGGTGGTTACTGCTGTAGATGCCGCTGGTAACGAAAGCGCTGCAGGAAGTGCAAGCTATTTTGTGTTGCAATAAAGTTGTAAACGTGTGAAAAATAAAAAACTGACTTATTTTTTGGGCTTTGTCGTTTTGGTGGTCTGGGGGTTGATCATCTATCGTATTTTTGATGCCTCAGGAGGGCCCGATGACGATCCTGCTCCAACAGCCAATACTCGTCAAAAGGAAGCATATAACGATTATGCTATCCCAAAGGATACTGCCCGTTTATTGCTTAACTACCGCGACCCATTTGGCATTATCAAAACAAAGGACACTGCCGAAATACCCCTTAAAAAACTGCTGCATAAGGGCGCAATTAACTTACCAGTCAAACCGGCTTTTAATTGGAGTTTTATTCAATACTCAGGCTATATTCGCAATCCCGACTCCAAAAAGCTAATCGCCTTAGTAACTATTAATGGCAAAAACGAAATGTTTTCGGAGGGAGAAATAAAAGACAATGTAAAACTGATCAGGAATTTTCGCGATTCCATCAAAATAAGTTTCAACGGCATAACAAAATTTATTGCCATTAAACCGGCGACCTAATGAAGAAAATATTTACCATTTTATTCCTGCTGATTTCCGGCGCTATATACGCCCAGGAAATGCCTGAAATGGGCATCAAAGTTCGCATTCCACAACCCGACAAAACTATTGTTGCTGAAGTAAACGATGTCTCAAGCATTCCCTCGCCAAAATCAAACTTGATTTACTATTGGTATTATGCTAATAGCATTCATTCCACGCAGGGCGGCTTCAGTGGCAAGTTGCTCGACGGCCAGTATAGCGAATTTTATCCCAGCAAAAACCTGAAAGAGCAGGGTTTTTTTAAAAAAGGCTTGAAACAGGGTGTCTGGAAAAGCTGGAACGAAGACGGGACGCTAAAAGAACAAACTAAATGGAAAAATGGCGTACTAGTATCCGATAAGGTTGTTCCCTTTTGGAAAAGAATTAATATCCTGAAAAAGAATAAAATTACGCCTGCTGATACCATAAAAAAGATGGCTAAATAAACTATTTATGCTTAAAGCATCGGCCCTTTATATGGTTATCATAATCGCTTTAGTGATCGGGCTGATCTGTTCATCATTAATTGTTGCTGCTTATTTTTATAAAGCACAATACCAGCAAAAGAACAGATATGATCAATTAGAAAACAATCTCTATTCAGGTATAAACATTTTGCTGTCATCTGAGGATACTACTTATACCCAGGAAAAAACGCTTAGTCTTTTTAATAACGATGCGGATTCACTTACCCTAAAAAAAACAGTATGGGGAATATATGATATCGGTTCCGTGAGAGCATTTATTCAAAAAGACACTTTATATAAAACTTTTTCGGTGGCTAATGTTATTGATTCCTCCAAATGGGCAGCTATTTATTTGGTTGATGAAGACAGGCCATTTTCTTTGAGCGGAAAAACCACTATCCGGGGTGACGGTTATATTCCAAAAGCCGGCGTACAGGAAGCTTATATTGACAACAAAGCCTATCAGGGAGACAAGCGATTAATCATCGGGACTAAACACGTCAGTGCAAAAACATTGCCCGCCCTGAACTCTGCCAGATTGAATTTGTTGCAACAATACTTTGCTTCGACCTTCAAGGGCGATACCATTCTCCCTAAAAAAGATTCTCTGCAACAGTCTTTTTTATTACCAACACATTTTTTTACCTTCAAAAAAAGGGTGCAAACTCTTCAGAATATTCATTTAGGAGGTAATATTATATTACTGTCAGATACCACTATAACAATTGATAGTACAGCAGTACTCAGTAATATCGTCATTTTTGCTAAGTCGATTGTTGTTAAAAGTGGGTTTCAAGGCACTTGTCAGCTTTTTGCGATTGATTCCATTCATACAGAGCCCCGTTGCGTATTTCATTATCCGTCGGCATTGGGTATATTGCGCTTCCAGTCAACAGCGTCAAAAACTCAGGAGCTTTTATTTATTGGTCAAAGTTCGACCATTAACGGCGCTATATTCACCTATGAGAAAACAGTTAATAACCTAAAGCCATCAATTACCATAGGGAAACACACTAAAATTCAGGGGCAGATATATTCGCAGGGTATGCTGCAATTAAAGGACACGACTGAAGTCGACGGTAGCGTCTTTACCAGTCTGTTTTTTTACAGAAGCACTTTTACCTTATATGAAAATTATCTGATCAATACTACGATCAATTCCAAAGCGCTTTCTCCATATTATTTAACAAGCGATCTGTTGCCGGTTGCTCAAAGAAAGAAAAAAATATTACAATGGCTGGAGGCAAATTAAATACCCGGGTAAAAGCTTCCACCATTATGGAAGTAGTTGTTTCTATGGTGATCATCGTAATTGTTTTTGGCATAGCTATGATGATTTACACCAATGTACTCCGGGTGTCTGTTTCGGTCAAAAAAATACGAGCACAGGCGCTGTTGAGGGAAGCGCTTTTCAACGCCGAGCGTGATTCCGCAAAAATCACCCAAACTTTTAATGCGGATGACTTTCGGATTGAACAAGAAATCAAACCGTCTGTGCAAGATAAAGATTTAACCGACATTCATTTAACCGCATACGACCAGAATCAGCAAAAAATTGCGGAGCTTGAAAAAGTGATTGATTAGTATGGATAGTCATAAAATAAAATCATTTACCCTATTAGAAGTGGCAATCACCATGTTGATTGCGGCTATTTTACTCGGCATTACCTATACCTCCTATTCCATCGTAGTTAAATCTTATCGTTCATTTATTGCAAAGAATGACAACACGACTGTTTTAATTAGTCTGGATCACGTGCTAAGAAGGGATTTTGCAAAGGCTACTGTCGTTATAAAGGATGCTGATGGCATTGAGTTGCAAACAGATCAGCAATTGATTAAATACGCTTTCAATCCTGATTTTATTATCAGGAGTTCCACCCGCCCGGATACGTTTAAAGTTCAAACACAAGATGTAATTACAGCTTTTGAAAACCTACCATTAAGC
>JABDEQ010000032.1 GCA_013286985.1 Bacteroidota bacterium
ATGGATCTACGGTGCAAATTAATCTTAACAACCTCGAAATGGTGGGCAATACCATATTTTTATTGCGCGAGAGGAATGAAGCTGTTGCAGCAAAGTTTGAAAAGGAACGTGATGGACTGAGAAAGGAGTTTTTTGCCGCTGGCGATATTGCACCTCCAGAGCTGTTAAAAAGAACACAGGACTTTTTCGCCCGATATCGGCAAGCTATACGGGCTTATCATTTCAACGAATAACCAAAGCCTAATCCCCATGTATAAGAAATTATTTTTATGCGTTGCATTCTTAATCAGTGCCAGACTGTACGGACAAAATACCGTTGATGTAGCCTACTTTACCGGGCTTTTCCAACAGGGGAAATATGTACAGGCATTCAACGAGGCTTATGCCCTTCGCAAACAACCTTATAACAAACAATTCATCCTTGACTACATCATGGCAAAGGCACTCTGCGGCACCAAACAATACGCTTATTCGCAACGTGTATTTACCTATATCACCGATAATTATACCCTTAATTCGAGTCAATATAACTTTATCAAAGATGAAGAGTACGCCTGCGAAGGTCTCGGATCTAACCCGCAGCATGCTACCGACGCAAACGTAATTGCCAAGTTTACTTTTATCATGAACATGCCGCGCAATGTTTCCTTTGTAAGGGGGAAGGGTGGCTTAGAGACTAAATGCAAAGATGACATGGCAGGCTTTCAGCTTGATCCGAATTTTGATCAGGGTACCTTAGCTAAACGTCTTTTTAACCCGGAGCAGGCCGCCGCCGCCCAAGCCTATTATCAGCAACTGCTGGGTGACTCTTACAGTGTATTTTCTGAAGGGCGCTTTTTGATGATCTCGAAAACCACTGGTGATCTCTCGCAAGAATCAGCCGCTAATATTGCGGGAAACCTTAACCGCGAACTACAATTCTTTCACGATCAATTTGGGTTGAGCATGCCCGGTAAACTCATTGCCGTATTCCTCGCCAATGATAAACCGGAACTCGATCAGCTCGCTTTTCAATTACATGGGCTCACCATCCCGAACAGTAACCTGGGGTACTCCAGCTTTTCAGACATGACTTTACTGGCGATTGCGGATGAGCGATATACAGGTACTCTTTTTCACGAGCTATTTCACCTTGCCTCACGAGAAGATATGGGCGACATACCCAGCTGGCTCGATGAAGGGGTGGCCAGCTTATATGAAACCAGTTACTGGAAAGATGGTTTATTATATGGTGATATAAAAAATTGGCGTACGCCGGTCTTGAAAGACTTTTTAACGGACGGCCGCAAGAATGTCGATCTTAATGAGCTTACATCTGGAAGTGGCAATAGATTTGAGGTGAATCAAATAGGGTCAGCTTGCTACCTGGCATTTTATTATGCAGAGGCAAAACACTTTGCAATATTTTTACAGGAAAGGAAATTATTGCCGGCAGTGATCAACGCCTTTAGAACACGAACCAGTTATCTTACTGATTCCAATGCTAAAGATGAAAGTTCACAGGATTTGCTGGTTAAAGCAACCGGGATGTCAATGCTGCAATTACAAGCGGAATTTGATTTCTGGCTCGCGTTATCGTATAAGTTGCCGGAGGCACTCTCCACAAAAGATATCAAATTAATCCTTGCTCGCCAGGCGACTGCTATCGAATTGCTAAAGGGCAGCCATACACAAGCTTATGAGGAGCTGTCTGCTGAAAATAATCGTTTATCGGGTGAAGCCGACAGTATAAACGCTGCTCAGGAAATATATAAAGATCTGGGAAAACTGGAGGACAAAATCGCCAAAGCCCAGACTGCCAAGTAGTACTTTTTAGAGATGAATATGCCAAGAAGCCGCCCAGATTAAGGGGCAACCTTTTTTAATAATTGCAATTTACATCATAGGCTAAAATATTTGAATATTACATATACAAGAGGTTCAGCCTATGTCAACATTAAAAACTTGCATTTATTGCGAAAATATTTATGAAAAGGATACGGAGCACGTTTTCCCACACGGTCTGGGCGGGCAAAAACTATTTATAAACTGTGTCTGCGAAGACTGTAATCGTTATTTTTCAGGCCTCGAAAGGGAATTGTACCAAAAATCTTTTGTGGGATTGCTACGCAGCACCGAAGGAGTTGCCGGGTACAAACCGAAAGGCGATAAAAGGACGCCATTTAAAGCGCCCATTTTATTGACTTTTGATCAGGAGAACGAGCTGGTTTATGAAGTTGGCCAATATTACCTTATGCAAGTTTTTCTCCGTCCACAAATCATGGAGATTGAAGGGGAGTTTTACCTGGAGGGCGATACGACCGAGGGGATTCAGAAATTTGTCGCCGCCGTTAAAAAGTGGCGCGATACCAATTTAATGTTGTTTGCCAATGGTCATCTGGCAGCTTCATTTACCAAACAGGAATCCGGCTTTACTGTCTCATTAGAGGATAAAAAATCTAATGCCAAAGGTTGCGTATATTATAGTTCTTTGCCGGACGCCCACGAATTATTTCCATACATGGCGCCAAGACTTTTTATTGATGACAGCCAGGACTTAAGAGTGCGGGCTAAAAGTTTGCCTGAAGCAATGGAATTTCTGAGGATATTCTTAAACCGGCAGGTCACTAAAAAGGATTTTAACAGTTATACCAACAAGGCGCTTGGTAAAAGTGAAATTTACGTAGGTTTTGGATTTGACGGTTTGAAGCTGGAGCAGGCTCTTGTTAAAATTGGGTTAAATTGTCTTTGTCATTATTACCCGGAGGCGATGTTGTCCGGCAAGTTGACTGACCTAATCAGTTATGTAAAGAACGGGCAGCCCTGCATCAACGCCCGTTTAGGAAAAAAGGATGTTGTCATTGATAGCACCGCGCGGACACACAACATCTTTTTTTACCAGCAGGCAGAAGCCTTTGTAGTCCGCATCAGCCTTTTTTCCGGTCAGTTCGTATTCAGTTTTTGGATTAATGACCTGCATTTGTTGAAGCCAAACGAATATAACAGATTGGTGGTCAGATTTGACGAGCGGATCAACGCCTTCGAAACGCACCGCGATTTCCTTGGATCTTTCAGCCTGTAGTAGCAGGTACATAAAATCCTTGTGCCGAAACCTTCGGTCGCAGGCGATTCGCTGTATCTATTATGCAGGGTTGCTGCTACCTTATCGGTTATCCCGTCCGCATCATCTTCGAAATCCGGCTGCCTAACTGTCAAGCCATTGGTCGATCGCCGGGCTTGTTTTAATATTTAAATGGTGAACAAGCACTTTGAACAGTCTGCTCAACTTGGTGTTAATCGGCGCTTGTTGGAAATAGGGAACACTTTTTTCCAGCCAAAATTCATGATCGCGCGAACTTTGGGATTGTTGCCCGTATTTCGCCAGCCAAAATGCCTCGTAAAAAGGAATGATATGATACCGCAGCCCGCTTTGTGCAAATGCTGAAAATACCTGTTCCTGCCGCTGAATAGTTGCCAGCTGAAGCTCGGCAGCATCAAGCAGGCTTCCTACATAACTGAAAGTGAGTGAAGCAATCACGGTGACCTGGGGCGCGTAATTTCCGGAGTAACCCGCAATCAGCTGATCCAGTTCACGCCTGTTGACACCGGAGATAAGGATGGCATACACCATATTTTTAATATAGGAAAGGGTTTCCGGCTCAATTACTTTAAGGTTTGGACTCTCAAAAACCTTAGTTAGTAACTCAGGCAGCTCGCTGGCGATAAATTTCCCTGTGACCAAATCAAAAATTACCTGGTAAACTACCGGTATGAATACATATTCATAAAAAATAGTATCATCGGAACGGATATGGTCCGCGATCTCCTTCTTTTTCTGTTTGTCCGCTTCAGTAATTTTGTCCTGGCCGCCCCTGGCTTCCAGGGGAACGTCCCGGTTAAGGTAATTAAAAACCGAGTACACCTGATCAAAATCCCCTTCCTCCACCAGGTAAAACAGGTTTTTCTCCAATACAACCAGCCATTGAGCGTTGTCAATAGACATGGCAATCTGTAAAGCAGTGAGGCCCCATTTTTTCGCTTTTAGACGCTCACCCAAATATTCAAATGCTTCCTGAAAAATAAACGGCACAATAAAGCGCCTTTCCTCAAAATAGGAGGCGCCGACCATTGCCGGTTCGTAGGTTTCGAAAAAATCTCCGCGGTCAGGAACAGCGTACTTGCCATTTATGGTCTGCGTGGGCGGCTCGCCATCAATCATTTCTCTGATAATATACTGTCCTATGCTGCCATACCTGATCACCCCCGCCCGATAGCCATCGCTATTTTTAAATGTTTCGTTCAGTAACTCATAACCTTTTTCCAGCATCGCAATCGCTTCAACAGGTTCACCCTTTAGCCAATGGGAAATGCCCGCCTCCCCGTATAACTGGGATCTTTCCAGGCTACTGTTAAACTGGTTACTTAGCGCTGTATCCAGCGCCCTCAAGGTGCTTATATGAGCTGCATGTGGATCGGTAGCCGCTATGGCCAGCGCATAGCCGCGCAGGCTGCCTGGCTTTTCAGAATAATTCGGCGGAAGCACAATACTTTCAATGGAGCCAAGTAGTTGTATTGCTTCCGCAATTTCATCGGCGTCAACCAGGTGCCTGCCGATTTCATCGCTGACCAGGAACCGGTAAATTTCATGCCGCGCCAAAAGTTCAGCATGTGCCGGAATGATTTTCCTTGCCGCGTCAAAATCTTTCAGCTCAAAACAGTAAAAATAAATGAGGTATTTTAAAGCGTAGGCCGACAGCAGGAACATACCCAGCTCATGCGCTTGGCTATATACCTGTTTCAGAATTTCAATTTTTTCGCGGGTGTCACCTTTAAAGTCTTCGCCGGTCAGCTTTATGAGTATGGTTGGGCCCGCCGCTGCATAAGCGGGATTGGTCACCGGGTCAAAAACGCTAACATCCAGATTCAACCCGGCAACATTTTCAAACCATTCTTTGTATTGGTGAGCGTTCAGTTTGTAAAAAGTTATCCAGATACCTTGCGTGATAAACGCGTCGTCATGCCCTGCGCCAGGTTCCATTTCGGGATCATTGAACAGTTTATTTTTTGCGTCAATTAAATTATGGAGGGCAGTCATCGGCTCCGATTCGGCATTCAGGCGAAACAGGGTGAGACTGATCATTCCCTTGCCGTAATCGATCAGGTCTGCGTTTTGCTGGAGATTAACAAGATCGTTCTTCAGGAAGGTAATATCATCTTTGAGCGCAAGGGCAATATGTACTTGTAAAAAGCGGATGTTCACTCTGATATAAATATTTACATCATCCGGTATCGGTCCGTAATACCAGTATAGCGCCAGCCCAAAGTCAAAAAATAGTTCCGGACTATCTTTTAATTGTTCCAGTGCACGCATCAATACCATCGCAGAATCCTGCGCCAAACCGGCATTTTGAAAATATTGGATGGCTTTAGCTGTCTCAAATGCCGAAAGGGCCTTTTTTGCCAATTGTCCCTTTGCCAGCGCTTCAAACAAATTTGCCCTTAATGTGGCATTCAGGTTGTCCGGGATGCGCTTGATCAGCGGCGATAGCTGGTATTCCTGTTTTTGTGACTGCTGCACCCAGGTGCCGGTCATCCCGCTGATCCGTTCATCAACGTGGTTGACCACCGGGGCAACATTACTGACAATGGATAGGTCATCGGCTGAAAAGCTGCCGATGACGAGCTTAAGGCGATATAAAAGCTCCCTGGTCTGTTCATCCGCTGTAGAATGCAGCAACCTGTTGTAAATCTCCTGATTAAGCGCCAGCCCGTAGTTGTTCTTAAATAAAGATTCAAGCGTTTGCTCTTCCATTCGCCAGTTATTGTCCCGCAGGTACCGTGCGATCGCGTTAACAATCAGCGGATGACCTTCTGCAATAAACCTTACAACCCCGTCAATCCGCCCCGCATCAGCGGCAGGAGCGCCATAGCCAATCAGGACTTCTTTTACTTCCACGTCCGTAAAGGCAGGCAGCGTGAACCAATACAGCTGCCCTTCAAAATTTTCTGACAGATTTACCGGGGGGCTGAAATTGCTGGTCACTACCAGCAGGTGCCCGCCGGCAATGATAGCATAGAATAGCTCACTAATAAACTTTTCCGCCTGAACGCTTCCGCCAAGTGCGTCCAGGTCATTGAGCACGATTAAACTTCCCGCTGGTAATTGCTGGAAAATAGGGTCCAGCGCCATGACGGAATTTCCAGCCTCCGTTAATAGAAGCGCGGCCTGGAAATTTCTCAGGAACTCTGTTGGCATTAAGCGGGCAGCAAGCCCGTTCAGATCCAGCCAATAGGCTTTACCGGGATGTTGTTCCGCTAACAAATAAGCGACATGTGTCTTTCCGGTAGCGACCTCACCGGATAACCAAACGATAGATTCCTGCTTCAGGCGATCATTGATACCATCCACAATAACCTTTCGATGGGACATCACCCTGAGTTTCGGCAGTTCCAATCCCATTAGAAATGGCGCTGCCGTACTGATAGAAGAAGCAGGCAACTGGCTGAGTTCCTGCAATTGTTGCTGCAGCGCCTGGAACATCGGCATAAAAGCGGCAAACGGGTCCGGAGCAGGCTGTACCGGAAAGGTAATCTCCCTTTCTATCAATGTCTTGACCTTCAGGAATTCCGCATAGTCTGCGTCGTATAACTGCTCAATTCCCTTGATCAGATCGGCTGGATACAGCATATCTGTGTCCTCATTAAAGGATGCCAGGATATTTTTCGGGTTCGTTTTCTCGGTTTTGTTAAATACTACTTTCTCGTTTTTTAGTATTAAGAATTTGATACCATTAGGAAACCGTTTTTCAAGTCCGTTCTTAACGACGGTTCTCAGCGTGTTCATGATTTTAGCGGCATCGGTGCGTGAGGTGACCTGGAAGGCGACCAAAGCACCATTGTCATCTCCAAGGTCCATACCTGGAAAATTCACTTTTTGATCGTTAAGGTTCGTGAGCTGGTAACTATAAATAGAGTTCAGCAGGGGAAGGACAAAAGTCTCAGCGACCTTATTTCCATCAAAATAAGCAGCAGCATTCGCCAAAGGTATCGTCGCAACCCACCACCCAATACGGTCTATTATGTCTTTGATATCCTTTTCCTTTTGGATCATTGATCTATTCACTGCTTTTTACCGGCACCCTCTGGCTCCGTTGACCTCATTATTTATACAAAAATAGGCAATCGGATTGACGCTTTCAGCCGGGTATTATTAACCGCCGGAGGAGTTTTCAAACACTCATTTTCTATGCGAAACGGGTAAAAGGTGCCGGCAGAGACCAGCACCTTTACCAAAAAATCATGTGGATACAAAAAGACTGAAATATCATGGATTTCCTAAATCAGATCAAAATGTAATTGATCAGTTCTATAAGCCTGCGAACCCCTTCGGGTAATTGACAAACGAGATCATAGCACGCTCAAAATTTTCCACACGTTCAACTGTTTTAAAGGATTCCAAAGAAAGCATGTTATCCAGATAGCTGTCGTTCATCTTATCAAAGGCTTTATAGCCCTTAACCTTTTTAACGCAGCCGCTAATTGTTATAAACCAGGTTTAACCCGTCTTCCTGTTGCGTAACGGTAAATGCTCTGTTGTCCCGCGATTCCCAGTTGTTGGGCCCTTTCAATAATTTAAATTCAAATGTGCTACCAATAATTACAGGGATCATTAACTGCCAAAATAATCCGGCCCTGCTATAAGTCAGATATAGCGGAATCGGGAATACAGCGTTCCACATCCCAAGTTCGGGTGTACTGCCCGCAATAAATATGGGATACCCGTCATCCTGAACGGAAATGATCAGCGTTGCATAATTTACGCCATTAAAACTATAGATTTTCCCAATCACTACCGGTGCGTAATCAGGCACCGGCCCCTGCTGGAAGCAAAGATACTGAACAGTCGATGCGTCAAATCCCGGCGGCACAACGCTGGCCACCACCAGGGTCCCGGATTTTAGGTTAACACCGTTAAAAAAATTAGACGGCGCAGCTGCATCAAAGCCGTCAGCGGAAATTTGTGTTTTCACAGCGTCCAAAGGCGGCGTAAATTCAGCGGGAACACTGTCAAATTTATATTTTTTAGGAGCATATTTTCCACCGTCCATTAAACTGGTAAGGGCTGTAAAGGTTGCCGTTGGGATAGTTGTACTGGCAGGGTCGGCAAATGGCTGCACATATTTAATTTCAATCGGGTCCATGGTTAGATTTTTAATGTTATTTTCTATTTAGTTTATTTCTTTCAGGATAAAATCTTTTTTTCAATTATTGCTTAGGCATAATAAAGTAGTCGCCGTTGTTGTTCAATTTGAATTCTTTCCCGCCAGCATGATAGGCTATTTCATAGGCGATCACCGCGCCGAAAGGTACCTTTACGATTCCACTGGTCCATAAATTCATTTTGGCTGCTTTTTCTAAATTGAGATCTATGGTCCCGGTAATCTTCTGCTTGTTAGTTTGCCGGAAATGAATGCTGACGGAATTAATTTGAGCATCCGCCTGTAACTGAAATTCCAGTTCCGCTTGCGGCTGTTTAGGATCACTGGTTATGGAAGCTTTTAACACCTTAATATCTTCACGCGGAAACCTGTAATGGAAGTTTTGTCCATAATTGCTGTCATACTTGAGGGCACCCGCAGGATCGCGGAGCGAGAACCAAACCGTAAATTCTTTTGAATCTTCCGGAATGGTAAAAGTGGCGGTTAACATAGATCCAAGGCCATCTTCCCTGATTACCGGCGCATTGGTTATCCCAATTTCAGAATATAATAAAAGGTCAAGCGGTTCTTCGGCGCTATCGAATTTCACATGTGCGGTAATGGGGAAAGCGGAATCTCCATGCAAATAATTGGTAGTCAGTGGTATCAGCCTTAACGGATCGTAGGTAATAATACACTTACTGCCCGGCTGAAGCTTTCCGCGTACCTGCTGATGAAAATTTTTGGTAAATATTAAGTGGCTCATTTCCTTTATTTTAAAAGTTTGAATTAAAAGATCGCTTGTACAGCTGTGTTGGCTGCACTATCATATACCTTGATAAAAGTTATCTGAATGCCGGAATTCCAGTAATAACAGTTTACAGGGGATGCCGCCAGACTATCCGGATCAAATACATTTGGTAGTCCGTTCCCATTTGCGTTAACCGACGACGGCGCCGCTGTACCCAATAATGCGACGAAATAATATGGCTCTGCGGGTGTAAAGTTATCTGTTGAACGGATCAGATTTACGGTCCTAACATTATTTTGGGTGGCGTGGCTGATCGTAACGATCCTGTATTTTTGGCTTAACGCTGCTTCGGTTGAAATTCCGTCATCGAGATAAAGCTGATAGGACCTGTCCGGACCCGGATAAATATTGATCGTCAACGGATTTTGGGGCAGTTGCCCAACATATTGTTCGAGTTCGCGCATAGGCAAAATAGCCCCTTCACGAACATAGATCGGAACGAGATCCAGGCCTGCATAGTAATTGGTAACCAAGGTTCCCCCGGTGACAGGCGGCTGAAGCGGATAACTATTGTCCATATAGGCATACCAATTACTGCCTGAAGGGAGATAAACGTTGCGGAGTGGAGTGGTTGGCGGATTCGCGGTTTCATGCTGTCCGGTAATCGGTGCAATGAGCAGGTCACTGCCTAAAATAAACTGGTCGTCAAGATGATCGAAGACATTGATATCAGTTCCATCGGTTACAAACAAGGGCTTTACGATCGGAGTGCCGGTCTGCGTCCATTGATACATCGCGTCATAGAAAATCTGGAGCATCCTGTACCTGAGCTCGATGTATTTCCGGCAATTGGTCGGCACTGGCTCTCCATAGGCATATACTTCCTGGAATTGTTTTTGATATCCGTTATAATGATTCCGATACCAGGGAAGAAACGCGCCGATTTGCATCCACCTTGTAAAAAGTTCATAATTGGTGATCGCACCGATGATCTGTCCATTAACGTATTGACTCGCCGATGTGGTGCCCGAAGTCGGGTCACTTAACACACCCATGGCAAAGCCACCGATGTCAGATCCGCTTATGGGTATTCCTGACAGGCTGATATTCAAAATTTCCGGAATATATATTTTTAAGAAGTTCCAGCTGGACGCGGAATCCCCGGTCCATAGGGCAGCATAGCGTTGCATACCGGCATATCCACCCCTGGTAATGATAAACGGCCTTTTTTCGGGCTTTAGCTTTTGCAATCCGGCATAGGTGGCCGCTACCAGGTTCAGGGCATATTGATTATGGCAAACTGCATGTGGGACATAGCCAATACCATTATTCACCTCCAGCGCGAGCGGAAAGGTACTGGGAGGTGCGTTGGCAATGGCGGGGTCGGTCATGTCTTGCCAAACCATATCCATACCTACCTGGTTAATCAGGTATGCATACTGTTCCCCCCATTTTTCACTGACATCTGTCCTCCCCAGATCCGGATAACTGCCTTGTGTACCCAACGGCGCTCCCACGGGCATATAGGGATTTTTACCGCTGTTATTTCCATAACTGACTGTACCGGAATAGAGTTCCGGATTTGGCCCCTCACCGGCCATCGTATTATAGATCAAACCATTAATAGCTAAAAGCGCATCGCGCTGAGTATAAGGAGTTTGTTCTCCATTTTCATCCAAGCCATCATTTCTAAGCATTGGCGTAATGTTGGTACTGCATTTGAAACCGATGGAATGCAGATAACTCATATACTGTGCCACATTAGGAAACTTGATATTACTGCTGGTAAAGGTGCGGTAGTTGTCCTGGAAATCTACATCGATATGTAAACCATCTATCGGTATTTTTGCAGAACGGTAAGAATTCGCAACCACTGATAATACACTGCTGCTATAATAGCCGTAAGCACCCTGATGAAAACCAAAAATATACTTCGGCGGCATCGCCGACCGCCCGGTTAAGCTGGTATACTGATATAAAACGCCGGTCGTATCTGCGCCGAACATGAAGTAATAATCCATATCGCCATAAAGGGCGCCGAAATAATATTTCCCATACATATTCGAATAATCACTCGAACCAAGGTTAAAATAGGATTGCGCAGGATTATCAAAGAAAATTCCGTAGGCATAAGGTGCACCCTGGTAATCATCCTGCGGAGCAGGGTTCACCTCAATTAATAAAGGGACGGAAAGATAAAGCGATTGCCTGGGATTTAAAGGCCCCGGAACAGATGGATTTGTAGTAGGTACGGGGCTGCTGCCGTAAGAAAAATTATCGTAATTAAAAAAGGACATGGTGGAATTATTCTTCAACAACGTTGGCCCCGCCTTTTCACCGAACCCGCAATATTTCGCATTTGCCGGGTAAACCTTAAAATTGGCAACAACCTGCTGACCGGGGATATAGACTAAATTGTCACCGTCATAATCCTGGTTGATAAGTTGACCGTTCCTGTAAACCTTAACCAGATAGGGCTGTAAAGCAACAACCAGCTGGATCTCACCGGTATCAATATGAAGCTCGTTATTTATTTTCTGAACGTTCAGATTAACATTCCCTAAATTTCTTGATACTACCGCCGCGGATATTTCCTGCGTATAATTATAGTTGGGTGAAGGATTGAACCTTACCCGAAAGGTAAACGCAGACAAAAAAGAAAGTTGAATCTTCAGTGACGGGTCGCCCTGCAGGGTAAGTAAAAAAACGTTGTCGCTTTGTACATATCCACTAATATTTCCTATCGTGGTCCATCCCCCGGCATTCGGCGTGAACTCGTTTACTTTGACAAAATTATAATCCATCGTTACTTGCTTGAAAGTGGTTTATTGTTCTTCGCGATAATCGTTTGTTTTTTATACTGGGCCTTCTGCTGCAAAAGCCATTCAAAATCTGCAGCCCCGGGAGGACCAAAAACTGGTTTCCTTTTGCCTTTTTCAAAAGTATCCCGCAGGGCGATACTGCCCGAATGATGGCAACCCATGCAGCCCTCCGTTCCAAAAATCAGCCTGTGCGTGTCCGGGGTATCTGTCTTTTTAGGCCCCCCTTCGATCTGATAATAGGCTTGCTCGTTAGCTATTAATTTATTGTAATCCGGCCGCGTGGTATCATCGCCGACCACAGTAGCGCCCTGGAAGTAAGTTTCCATGACCATATTCGTCAGGTAAGTAGGCACCGGCTTACCTCCGGATTTATTGGTCACCGCATCAGGAAGCACATATTTAACGTTGTTATAAGGATATGGCGGAGAAGAAGGGTCGGTGGGCCATTGGGTGCCAATAAGCTCATAATATTGCCAAAAGGATTTTTTCTCTTTTAATAGTCCCTGTACGCTCCTGTTTAATTCCTGTACAGCAACGGGTATTGGTAAAACCCGTTGTATCTGGTTTCTTTTAAAAGGCTTGGTCGTATCCGGCAGGAGATTCACAGGACAGGTGCTGCAGTCAGGATTGTAAAAGGAAGGCGTTAATCTCCTTCCATGAATAAAGTCGAGTTCATTCGTCTCCAAATTGTCCACCTGTTCAAACGTCGCCCAGATCCATTGCGGGGAAGATTTTGTTTTAATCCCGATGTGCATTCCAACGAGGCCCACCGTCTCCTTTTTAAATGTTCCGTTTTTCTCATAAACATAAGCGGTCTTTGTAAAATACCGCTCCGGAAAGTCTTTGCCGGGCACGATGACTTTCCATGCAAATTTCAGCTCTATAGTCCCCGCTCGTTCCCGGTCCCCAACGGGAAAGAATACTTTATTATGTTTTTTTGGATCACTGAAAGCAATCTGACCGTCCAGGTTATACAATTCATTTTTTTCAATATACGTTACATCTATTTTGTTCATCCTGATTTCATAACGCACCATGTTGCCGTTTTGATCCCAGATCGGAGCGGTAAACGCCTGGTTGATTTCATCGGCCTGGTCCCTTGGAATCCGCCCTTTGCCATTTCTTTTCCATCTGGCATTTTTAAAAATTGAAAATTTACTGGTCCTGAATAGAATGTCTTCATGGCCTCTCTCTTTAATTTTGCCCCTGAATTCATCAGGAACCTGGGTTTTACTGCCCCAGGGCAGCGGCGCGCTTCCGTCGTCTTTAAATATTTCAAAACTTTCTTTCCAGCTTTCCCATGCCCGGTCACCCTTATCCGATATGTCGGGCATGGCATGCCCCTTGTCGTCTACCGGCCAGTTTAAGGAAATAAAAAGTTGCCAGGAAAGAATGTCGAATATGCGCTGCGCTTCCGGAAGCTTTTTTTCAGACAATAATTTCCGTTCGAGCACCGTGTCCACATCGTAGGGACTGCTGGCGCTGAGTTGTTTCGGAAAATTTAAATAATCGTTATTCCCGTTTTGATTACAGGAAATAATGCAAATGACGGCCAGGAATAAAGCCAGGAAGGAAAAAATGATAAGTTTCATACAAGGTAAGGTTTAGCGTATTTATTAATTTATCACATAATTATCAAGTTTTAGTAAAGTCAATTTACAAGCATTTCATCGTCCAGCGGCTACTTTCCGGAAAACGGCGCCCTTGTAAAACCAAAAAAGAAAAGTTGCTGCTTAATTCAATCCCCATGGCGGGAACTGCTGAATAAAAAAAGAGAATGTTCAAGATGTCAAAAGGTAACCTGTATTCCTCAAATACGAAAAGTGTACTTATCGGGTCTTTGAGAGCTGCAAAATGAATATTTTTTAAATAAAAGATATTTTTTTTAAAAACTTCATAATTAGCTAATTAGCATCCTTATATATTCTTTTATACCAATAAATATAGGAATAAATAAATCGGAAAATCAACAGGAATTGCGGATTACAGAATTTAAATATTGTTTATTATCTGACCCGGAATTCTCTTATAACTCGTTCAAAAATTATAGCCGAGCATGCGATATCCAACACCTGTCTCCATGCTCAATATTGACTTATCTGTAAATCTTAATCAAAATAATTTTTGATCTCCATTAAACAATTTTTCGGATGCTGTATGCGCCACATTCAGCCTAATGATCCTATAATTTTTTTTAATAAAACGGATTAAGATCTGGTCCAAAAGGCGTAGAACCTGATGGCGATTTTTTTCACTACTGCTATGTCACAGTTCTTTTCCATGCCGTTGCCTTCGGCCCGCGCTTTCCGCTGTGTGTGCCGTGAATCGATCGACGGTTGTAAGAAGATCGAATGCTGTGTAAAAGATGATAGTAGGCCTATCACTGTCGCTGTGCAAGCGGAGGCAGTAAACCACCTCCCGGTGCTAGTTGAGTAATTGACTGGTATTGAACGGAAGGAGGAAAAGGTTCCGATAGAGGGATCAGGTGGGAGTAAGAGAGATGAATGCAAATGAACTGCTGATGAGGCGACGAGAAAGCATTACCCATTGTCAAAAGCTGGTGAAGTAGCGCACCGGTGAAAGATTATAGCAGAAGCTTGCAGACTGGCTATAAGGCAATCGTTGCATAGGCGGCATGACTCTTACTCAGGCTTTTATATGGAACACGGGAGATCCGAACCATATGTTAAGCGAAAAGGCACAAGTACGTACTGCGAGGCCGAAATAGCGAAGCTGGAACGGAAGTCGGATGATGCCGTAGTAGTGATAAAGTACTTGTAATGAGTATGGAGCGAAGGGCATCAGTCATACCGTCAAAGGTATTTTAACAACTTTGAAAGAAGGAGGATTAAAGTGTTTGAGACAACATCGAAAGGTATACCCATCACTAAAGAAATGGTGAAGGCGGCGTACCGCAAAGTAAGGAAGAATCAGGGTTCGGCAGGAGTTGATGAGGAAAGTCTGGAGGAATTCCAGGCTGACGAGCTCAACAACCTGTACAAACTGTGGAACAGGATGAGTTCAGGGAGTTATTTTCCGAAGCCTGTACGTTCGGTAGCTATACCGAAAGCAGGTGGGAAAAAGCGTGAACTGGGTATCCCTACGGTGAGCGACCGGATCGCCCAACAGGTGGTAAAGGATTACCTTGAGCCAAGGCTGGAGATGGAGTTTATGAGGGAATCTTATGGGTATCGCCCGTTGAAAAGTGCTCATGATGCTATAGAGGCAGTACGCGGGCATGTAAAACATTACATGTGGGTGCTGGATATGGACATTAAGAGTTTCTTTGATGAGGTAGACCACGAACTACTTATGAAAACCGTTGAGCGGCATGTGCCTGAAGCCTGGGTTAAGGTTTACATCCGTAGGTGGCTGGCAAGTCCGGCCCAACATTCAGATGGTACACTGATTCTCAAAGAAGGCCGTGGCACTCCGCAAGGCGGTGTGATCAGTCCGTTGCTGGCCAATCTGTTTCTGCATTACGTTCTGGACAAATGGCTAAATAAATATTATCCGATGCTGGCTTTTGTACGCTATGCAGACGATATAATAGTTCACTGCCGTACGGAAGATGAAGCACGTGAGGTTCTTCATGCAATCCGTATAAGATTGAAGGAATGTAAACTACGTCTGAACGAGGAGAAAACGAAGATCGTATACTGTCAGGATTACCGGAGGCCTAAGCGTAAAGACTATGCGAAGAAGTTCGATTTCCTGGGGTTCACGTTCCAGCCACGTTCAGCGGAGTCGAAACGCGGAGGACGTTACCTGGCCTATTATCCAGCGATTAGCAGAAAATCGGAAAGCCGGATTATGCAAAGCTGGCAGCAAGTGGACTGGCACCGTCGAAACCTCAGCTTGTACGATATAGCAGCAGAAGTGAACGTTCAAATGAGGGGTATCTTTCAATATTATGGAAAGGTAAACCTGATTAGTTTGGGACGCATTGCTATGCACTTAGGCTTTCGCCTTGCCAAATGGGCTTTGAAGAAGTATAAGCGACTTAAGGGACATTTCAGTAGGGCATATCGGTGGATAGGAACGTTGAAAATAAGCTATCCAAACCTGTTCTATCACTGGTCGTTCTACTAAGTAATTCATGTGTATGACAGGAGCCGTATGATAGGAGACTATCACGTACGGTTCTGTGAGAGGCTTGGGCTGAAATGCCCTTGCCTACTCGACATCTGCTGCGCAGGATGCCGCTGCAATCGGCTAACGGATGCCTTCGCACACGGTTAAAACTGTACCAGGCCCGCCACCCGGCGGGTGCCTCGCCCGGCAACGGTAGCCGGGAGGGCAGTACAGTTTTAACCGCCCCCCTCAAAAGAAAGAAAATCCCAACCCCCAACGCTCTTTTTTACAGCGGCCTTTTTCCTGTTAATTAGTTTTCATTTGACCTTTGCTTGAGGCAAATTTACCCCTCTTCTGCGGGCAAGGCCATGTAAATGCCGCTTAAAAAAATCTCCACCCTACGGGTAGTATTTTTTTGCGTCAGCCTTGCTCCGCTCTCCCCACGCGCAAGTTTTTTGCCTCTATCAAAGGCCAAATGAGGCATGTGCCGAAATGGACTGGCGAAAAACAAAAAAATCATAAAAAAAATAAAAAATTATGGAAATCACAGGAAGAATGGTAGCGAACGCAAAAGTAAGGACTACCCCAACGGACAAAAAAGTAACAGGCTTCACCATCGCCATTAACCACAGCTACAAACCCAAAGACAAAGACAGGGTACAAATCACCACCTACGTGGATTGCTCTTACTGGCGCAATCCCGGTATTGCCGAATACCTGCTTAAAGGTACAGTAGTGGAACTTTCCGGGCGCATGGAAGCCGGGGCGTACATCAACAAAGACGGCAAAGCCGTAGGTACGCTGAACTTTCACACCGAAAACATCAAACTGCTTGGCGGTTCCACAGGCGCACCCGCACAAAAGGAAGCGGAAAAAGCAACAGCCAAAGCCGGAAAAAGGCAGACCGCTAACGCAGGTAGCGCACCCGACGAAGACGACCTGCCATTTTAATCCATCCCCAAAACTTAAATAACTCATTTCTTAAAAAATTAAAAAAATGGCACACAATCTTAATAAAAACGAAGAAACAGGAAAATATAGCTTTTTCAGCACCAAAGAAAAGGCATGGCATGGCTTAGGTCAGATCGTTGAGCAATACCCCACCAGCGCAGAGGCGATACAATATGCGGGTTTGGATTATTGGGTAGAAAAACGCCCCTTGTTTACCAATTCCCTTGAAAATGATTTGGCGCAGATAGAAACCGGGATAGCCGTATCTAAAATGCCTGTACCGAACTTCTTTGCTACCGTCCGCAATGATAACGATGCTGTATTAGGTGTAGTAGGCAAAGACTATGAAGTGGTGCAGAACCGTAACGCCTTTGAATTTTTTGATGCTATCGTAGGTGGCGGGGATGGTATCCAATACGAAACCGCAGGGGCTTTAGGACAAGGCGAACGCATATTTATCACCGCCAAACTGCCGGGCTACATCAAAGTAGGCAAAGCAGACCTGATTGAGCAATATTTGTTTCTGACAACCTCACATGATGGTTTCGGCAGTATCACCGCAGCATTTACACCGACCCGTATCGTGTGCAACAATACGCTGAACGCTGCCATGCGCAACCATACCAATTCCATTAAAATCCGTCATACCGCATCTGCCAATGACCGATTGAAACAAGCCCATACGCTCATGGGCATCTCCCACAATTTAGCGGGGGAACTGGAAGGCTTGTTTAACCAGTGGTCACAGGTACGTATCACGGACAAGAGCCTGAAAAAACTGATACAAATCGCCATGTCACCCAACAAGGAAGTCCTTAAAAATTTGGCTTTGGGCAAAGTAGAGGAACTCTCCACGACCTACACCAATATTGTAGACAACGTGTACGAGTACGCTTTAGCCAACCCGAACCAACAAATGGAAACCACAGCCGGGACGGTGTATGGGGCATACAATTCTATCACAGGCTACTTTCAGAATGTACGCAAATTCAAAGATGATGAAGCCAAATTCAAATCCATCATGGATGGTACAGCCAAGCAAAGGGGACAAATTGCCTTTGACCTGTGCCGGGACTTTGTACGTGACGGGGCGGATAGCCTCAATTTTAATTAACAAGAAAGGGGGAGCAATCCCCCTGCTTTTAAACAATCAAAATACCACCATGCAAGCATTACACACATTCAATAATGTACAAAAGGCGAAACTTTTACACGCCCTCTTTATACACGAAATACCCGGCTTTTTAGCCTATACCCAAGAACTGTCCGCATTTATGAAAGATAACCCGGACGAGGTGCGCAAGGTTTGGAAAAATCAGCTATTCGGGGTTGACTTTTGGTTTCAGCTTTCCGCAGAAGCAGACCGCTATATCAAGCGGTATGGCAAGCAACTGGAAAAAAACAGCAACCTGTTTGCCGACCAGCTATTTGACGGTTACGGTGCTTTATACCTGCACCATTGCCTGACCACCTATACCGAGCAGGGCAAGCACAAAGACCCCAAATTTAAAACCGCAGTTGACCTGTTTTTTAATCCCTAAACCGCAAAGCACCATGAATTTACTAATTATTAATCATCAAATTAACACGGGTTTAGGCATAGACCTAATCTTTTTCGGACTGATCCTGCGTCTGTATATCGGTCGGCAACGATTTGACAGGGCGGGTAATTTCCCCATAAAACAGTACCGCTTTTACTGGCAATACCTGCTCGACACCATCCATGAACAACTGCTCAGTTTCGCAGGGGAAGCCGTCATGTGGCTCGGCTTATACATCATGGTTTACGGTCATGCCATCACTTTAACCCAAATCCTAAAGCCATGAAAACGATACAACTCAATCTCTACCAGTTCAGCGAACTGGACGAAAAGGCGAAGAAAAAAGCCCTTTATGAACTAAGCGACATCAACGTGAATTTTGATTGGCACGAAGCGGTCTTTTATGACTTTCAGATCATTACGGAAACCATAGGGATTAGCCTCACTACGAATAACATTCACTTTAGCGGTTTTTACAGTCAGGGCGATGGAAGCGCATTCAAGGCCAACGTTGATTTGCCGGGACTTGCAGAAGCCATAAAAAATGAAAGCTGGAAAAGTTACGCACCGCTATTGGATTTGCAACTACCTGTTTACGAAGTGGACAAACGCATCATAAAGCTGATAAAAAGTGGGCATATTGACATTTATCCGCAAATCATACAGCCAACATCTGCCTATTATGTGCGGGTGGAATTGAACAATCAATTTCCATACAATAATCACCGCTATGACCGCATAGAGGTGGAATTGGAAAAACTGGAAAACTGGTTATTACAGGTTGCCCAAAAACTGAACCGCTACCTCTATAAAGCCTTACAGGACGATTACGAATATCACACGAGCGAAAAGGCCATTATAGAAACTATAGAAGCCAATGAATATCATTTTACCGCAGACGGCAAATTAGCTACCCGTCTTGAAAGGCTATCGAATGAACTGCTATTAAATCAATAATTACCATGAGCAACCTATCAGATAAGACAGAAAAAAAGGCGCTTAAAATCCTGTCAAAAACTTTGCGCTTTTTCGATGAACTGCGGGATTTGGATATGACCGCTTATGACGATTACGATGCAACATCAGCCGAAAACCTGATACGTGGCATACTTCAAACGAATGGCTATCGGGCAGTTTATGAACCCGGCAAGGGTACACGCCTGATGAAACAGGCTGATTATTACAGATGGTTAAACACTAAAAATTAAAAACATGACAACGAACTTTTTTGAAAATATCACCGCATTGAACGTTCCCGGCAAATGGACATTAGCCATCCACACAGATGAACAGGGACAATTTACCGTTTCGGCATTATTTACCGCCTTACACAATGCGGATAATGCCACTAAAGTAATCCCGCCCATGCTGCTCAAAGGCACAGCAACCGAAATGGACGAGGGTTTTTTTGAAACCATTACACAGCCTGTACAGCAAACAGCAGGGTTGTATAGCAACCTGAACGCCTACCATAAGGAACTGGAAAAGGCACGTTTGGCCTCCAAAATGGTACAGGACAAAAAGAACAAAACCGCCCCGAAACCAAAAATCGCTACTGAGGGAAGCGATGAAAATGATAACGAAGATGATGATAACATCGAAGTGGGCGAACCAAAGCCGAGCACAGTCGATAAAAGAAAGGCTTATGCAGAAGCGATGGTAAAAATCAGCGAACTGAATGCAGCCTGTAAATATGCAGAAGCAATAGAACTGCTGCCCCCAATAACCGACTACCCCGAAAAGGAAGCCGAACTGAAAACCAAATTGGCCGACCTGACCCGCAAAAAAAATCAGATGGCACAGGCACTATCATTATTTAACCAAGACTAAAAAGAAGAAATCATGTTAGCAACAAGCACATTACAACGTGTTTTCCTGCACAAGGAAAACGGCATAGAAATCATATTGAATGATCCCGGAGAGGGCTTTGCGCCTGAAGCGGTCATGACCTTTTATTCGGCAACATACCCCATCCTGACAAACGCAAGGATAAGTGGCCCCGAAATCAAAAACGACCAGATACTGTACCGCTTTGAAAGTACAATGGGGACGAAAGGATAAACGATGAAACAGCAAATCAAACGCAAAGTACCCATCAATAAAGAAAACGACCAATGGAAACTGCATCAGCAATTCAGAAATTTCACCCAAAAGCTCGACCAACTGCCGGACGCCGGAGAGGTACAGCGCAACCGTCAAAGGAGCGCACCGCAGGGCATCGTACCAATGGTTTTCTAAAGGCACGTTTTCTGCCGTTTTGGGCAATACAGGCAAAGAATTACAGGCAGGTGGAAGCGGAATTTTTCCGCTCCCTTGCTAACCTGTGTAACGTCTATGAAATCCCCGAGCCGGATGTTTCGTTCATGGATTTTCCGCAGAATGTCACCACCGCCTATATACAGGTTAAGGAAACTTTAAAGCTAAAGGATAAAACTGCGGATTGTATCATTATCAAAGATGAAAGCCACAGCGCAACATTGGCCGTTCTTAAAACCTATGATACAGGGCGTTGCCTATATTATATCCCGGTCAGACCATTGTGGAATTTGGCACAGACTGCACAGCAACAGCCTTTAGCAGAAATGCTCCTGTCCGTGTATGCTTACCTGTACCAAATCGCAAAGCTGCCCTACTATACCGAAAATGACAGTTACCTGTTCAGTGAGTACGATATGTTACAGCAATGGATTGACGAGGCGGACGATGAGGACGAGGAAGAAAATCAATACCGGGAGGAACAAACCGCAGTCATGGATACGCTCAATCATGCGGGTAACCGCTTGGTGACGCTTATCCGGGATAATAATTACCTCATCAAATGGGAAGCAAATATCAAAGCCTATCGGCAGACCGAAGATTGGGATTTGGAAACGGAATGTTTGGCTGACCAGTTCCTGACCCTGTTTAAGGAATATCCCAACCGCACACTTTTTGACAACATCCATGATGAGTTGGTAGAACCCGAAGAAACCGACAGGATCAGAATGGAGCAGTATGTCAGCTTTTATTGGAGCAGCAATGACTGCTTTTATGATATGCTTTTCGATACGGTCAATAACGAATTTGGGGAGTGCGGGGTAACGGACGAACCAACAGCCGTACAGCTTTTTGACACACCCCAAACGAGGGTATTGAACGACTTGGATTTTGAAAAGAGGCTCTTTGAACTGATAGACAAACTATGTGAAATATTAAATAAATACGACCATGACTAACGTAACGAACGATTTTAACGATAAATATATACCCTGCAAAGCGTTATTGATTTATAACTGTGAAAGAGAAACAGATAGTAATATCAATACCGATGAAGCCAATTCTGTTTATGTGGAAAGCTATGATATTGGCTTATTGGGCAACCCGATAAACGCCCATCCCTTATCCTTAAAGGAAAGCATTGCTTTAGCCGATTTATTGCAAAGCAGTGCAGAAATGCAAAACGGGTATCTGAAATCATGGGGCTTGCTCCCCAACAACCTGCTATACTTAAAATCAGACAGTTCGGGCTGTGCCGTATGGTACACCCCGCCACAGCAAAGGGACTTGTTCTTTGTGAAAGATTTAGGCATTCCCTGCGGTAAGGCTTATGTTCCGGCAATGGTATGGAAAGCCACAAGGGACAGCCTTTCGGTTTTTGCCGTTAAAGGCAAGTCCAAACCCACCGCCAAAACAGCCTTGTATTATGCACCCTATTTCAATATCTATTCCGATGGGCGGGTTTGCATGGGGAACGTGAACATCAACATAGACAGGGGAACATACCTCGAAAATTTCATGATGCAATGGGAACAGTATTTTTTCGGCAGCTATTTCAGCCATACCATTAGCGGGGGAAGCCGGACAAACCTAAACATTGTGCAGTTATGGCAGCAACAGGTAGGTACCGAAAACAGGTTTAACGAATTGCATTTAGTCAAAAATGGTTCAACCCTTAACCAACTCATCCGATGAAAAAGATAAAAATACGACAAGCCCTTACAGCCGTTCATGTGGTGGAAAAAGAATGGCTAAATCCCTATAACCCGATTGTGGTAAACCTGATTGGCGCAGGTGGTACAGGAAGCCAGGTGCTGACCGCATTAGGCAGAATGAACCATGCCCTGATTGAACTGAACCATCCCGGTTTGTTTGTCCGCTTGTTTGATGATGATAAGGTGGAACGTGCCAACCTCGGCAGACAATTGTTCGCCACGGCAGAACTGAAACAATACAAGGCGGTAGCCTTAATCAACCGGGTGAACCTTTTTTTCGGCACGAACTGGAAAGCCATCACCCAACGATATGACAAGGCAACTTTCAAGCAACAGCCCGAACTGGCACAGGCGGGGCTGACCATCTCCTGTGTGGACACCGTACAGGCAAGAATAGAAATTGCAGACATTTTGAAAACCCTGCATAAACACTCCGGGCATGGCCGTAACAGGCCAGTTTATTATATGGACTTTGGCAACAGCCGTTTTTCGGGGCAGGTGCTACTATCTACCATAGGCAAAGTGCCACAGCCGGAAATGAAAAAATACCAAACCGTTGAAACCCTGCCCATGATTACCGATGAATTTAGGGAACTGCTTTTGGCCTCGGAAAGCACCGACAAAACGCCAAGCTGTTCTTTAGCGGAAGCACTCACCAAGCAGGATTTATTTATCAATTCTGCATTAGCCAATAGCGGGTCATCCCTATTATGGCAACTGTTCCGGGAGGGGATGTTAGTCAACAGGGGCTTTTTCATGAACCTGAAAGATTTCAGGATGCAACCCATTAAGGTTACACCGCTTGTTGCTGTTGTCGTTCCGTTGAAGCCAAAAAGGGCTAAAAAGAAAGCTGCATAATTAAAAATAGAACACTATGAATATCATTGATTTAGAAGGAAAGGAAATAGCCGTGACAGATTTGTCACTGGCTATTTTACAGGCGGATGATTACCGCCATTATAGGCATATCAATCCAGTGTATGCCGAGTTTGACGAAAAACAGCGGAGGTATTGGGAGGACTTTTACCAAAAACTAATGCACCTCCAATCCGAAAGCGAAAAATAAAAATCGCCCTGCACAGCCAATTGTCCGTTGGATAATTTTTGGCTGTTCCGGGCAGTTTGTGGAATTTAAATAGAGTGTGATGATAACTTATAGGACAGGTAATTTAATGGAGTCCGGTGCCGGGGCTTTGTGTAATACGGTCAATACCGTTGGCGTGATGGGTAAGGGTATTGCCCTGCAATTTAAGGTGTCTTTCCCCCGCAACTTTCAGGTTTACCGCAACGCCTGCGGAAGTGGGCAGGTGCGGATCGGGGAATTATTGGTGGTTAAGGACAGCAATCTCCTTACCGGAGATAAGCTGATTATCAATTTTCCGACAAAAACGCATTGGCGTTTGCCATCTGAATATAGTTATGTAGAAAGGGGGCTTGGCGCATTAAGGGATTATATAAGGGAACATTCAATTAAATCTTTAGCCATGACCGCCCCCGGTTGTGGCAATGGCGGTTTGAGTTATAAAACAGTTAAGTCCATGATAGAAAAACACCTGTCCGGGCTTGATTGTGCCATTGAAGTATATGAACCGCTTTCGGAGGAATAATTAACAGAGGCATTATGGTAAAGATCAAAGAAAACTATTATCCGCAGTTTTTCATTATGCGAAGCAATGTAGATTTAAGGAATGATTTACAGAATGTTAGATATATCATCAGACCTGATTGCTTCGCATAATATTTTGCTATTTGACAAGTCCTCTTAGCATTGTAAATAATAATCCAATAGATGCTGCCCCAAGTTTTAACAACAGGAATTATGGGTAAGCTGTTCAGCTCCTTCCAATGCTTCTTTGCCCTCACTATAACAGAACCAGCATAAACCTAAAGAACCGAGTACATCGAGATAGCCTAAATGCGTCCAGTGATAGAGTAAACTCGAAGCTAAAAGTACAACCGACATATACACACAAACCATCGTGCAATTGCCATCTGCAATGATTGCTTTGGAATCCAATTTGCGGCCTGTATTAATTTTTAGCCTGGCTAAAATAAGCATAACCGTTATGGATATGGCAGCAATTACTACTCCCCAAATAGTAGTTACCGGGTGATGATGGGTGACGATAGCTGTAGCTGAACTTATCACGAGCAAAGCGATCAGTATGTAAAAGGAGTAGCCTGTTATTTTCAAAGCGACAATTTCCCCTTTGCTCTTACCGCTTTCCACATTTCGCTGTATCCGGCGGATCATGATAAAAATCCCAATACCGGAAATGACCTCGATGATACTATCGAGGCCAAATCCAAATAAAGTTAAAGTTTCATCATGCGCGCCCATTAGAACCGACACCAAACCCTCCAGCGTATTGTAGATAATCGTGAACACGCTTAGCCCTAAAGCGAGCTTGTATTGTTGTGCTGTTACTGTTTTCATAGTTTAAATTTAATGCCGCCATTTACCACAAAGCCATCCAGCGGCGCGTAAATATCTTTAAAATCAGGATCGGTAATACTGCCACTATAAATAGGGCCAAATTTGGTTTGCCGGGTATCCGTCAGGTTTTCGAAGTTGATAAACAGCGAAAACCGTTCCCAAATCTTTTCAGCCATTAATCCGGCCAGCCAATAACCTCGCCCGGTAGTGCCATCATTCAATTGCTGCGAACTGAAATAATAAGCTTCTGCACCAATCTTGAATTTGCCCTCGACCTCGTAAACTAATACATTATTCAGCCTGTTTTTAGAAACTAATGGGTAGGGCGTAACGATGTTATTAGCATGTTGATTAACGTCTGCCAATGTATAACCCAAAAACAGCTTAAAATTGCCATAAGTTAGCTTGACATTGGTTTCCATGCCTTTGGTATCAAGGTTACCTTGTGGCTGCAAATATTGCAGATTTCCATTGGCCAAAGGTGTAAGGATTATTGGATTGTTGATCCGGGTATAAAAAAATAGTTGATTAATGCTGAAACTTACCTGGTCGTTAAACAGACCCGTACGATAATTGATATCGTAGTTCGCACCATAAGAACGTTCTGCTTTTGTATTAGTTACATCTATGGGTAATACGCTCCTAAACTCTATGCGTTCCGCATCTTCAGTAAATACGGTTGGTGCTTTATAACCTAAACCACCACCTAAACGGGTAGAGAAATGCGTATTAATCTTATAAAGAGCAGAAATATGGGGTAAGAAGAAAAAACCGTATGCATTATGATAATCGCCCCGCACTCCGGATTCCAAAATAAATTTGTCCGTGGTATTCCAGGTATTCTGTACAAAGCCGCCTATGGTTTGATAATTATAGCTGCGCAATGGAAAACTGCTGTTTTTATCTTCGCTGAAATTATCTGTCAGGTAATTGATACCCGCTACCCAATCCGTCTTTTCACTGGTATAGGAATAATTAGCTTCGCTGTAACTCGACACCTGCACACCGGAAAAACGGTAATTTGGCAGGTTAATACTGCGGTCGAAATAGCTAACGCTGTTTTTAAAAGTCAGTTTTTCTTTGTTATTCAGTTTATGATCGAGCTCTACCTGCGAACTGTAACGGCCCGTTTTGTTTAATTCAAAATAAGAATGTTGAGCATCACCATCACCTTTCAGGTATTGCATATCTCCGCCGATCCTGCTTTCAATGGTGGAATTGATACCGGTTATTAAGGTCGTACGGTCGTTCAGATAAAAGAATAGCTTGGGGTTTAATGTGTAACGATTAAATCTAGGGATAGCCGATAAGCCGATCCCTGCCGGGTCATAGGGCGTACCATGGTCATAACCTCCATACAAAGTAATACCTACCTTTTGAAACTTCTGCGAATAAAAACCACTGGCATCCAGGCCCAAAGCAGATGTGCCATTTAACAAGAAATCTAACTGACGTTCATTGGTTGGTGTTTTTGATACTAAATTGACTAACCCGGCAATTGCGCCGCCGCCGTATAATGTAGAGGACGAGCCTTTGATCACCTCCACTTGTTTTAAATCGAGTGGTGCAATTTGCAACAGACCCAAACCGCCAGAAAAACCGGAATATAAAGGAAAACCGTCCCGAATTATTTGTGTGTATTTACCATCCAATCCCTGTATGCGGATGCTGGAATTGCCACTTGTAGCGGATGTTTGTTGCGTTTGGATACCCGTGCTTTCGGCCAGCATCATCCGTATATCGCCGGGTTTCATATTTCCCTTTTCATCCAATTCGTCACCGGAGATCACCTCAACGCGAGTCGGTGTATTGGCAATGGTCCGGCTGCTGCGGGTGGTACTGATAATAACCGCATCCAGTTCTTCACCATCGCCTTTACCGGATGGCTGTAGTAAAATAAGTATTGGTGCGTTTTGAGCTAAAGGAAAGGTAAGCGTGTCTAACCGGTTTTCATAACCTACATAGCTGAATTTAACGATTTGTTTTCCGTTAGGGATTTTAGCCAGGATGATCAAACCTGCAGTATCAGATGAGGCACCAATTGCCGTGCCTTGCAATAATGCACTGGCGCCGATAATTGGCTCATTTGTTTTGGCGTCTTTTATAATCGCCTTAAATGTACTTTGAGAATACGCTATAGCAGTATAAAGAAGTGCTATTAACAGCACAGTTATTTTTTTCATGAATGAATGATGATTGAGTTAATACTTGAATATCAGCGAAAGGCTGTAAGAGCATTAACTTAATTGAGGCGGCTGCCAGATCGAAAGTGAAACCTTCTGAACGTAAGGCTGTTGATAATCTGCGTAAATAGTAACTCTATTTTCACCAGTTGGTTTAAGATTAAGCGTAAAACGCTTTGCTATAATAAATCCTATACAAGTGCCACAGGTAAAAAATGGGGAGCAGCCGTGGCACTCTTTCTCTTTAATTGGCGATTTACCGGACAATTCCTTGGTGGCAAATTTATCGCCCTGACAATCATTATCTGCGCAACATGGCTTTAAAGAAAGCATAATCACGTAAACCGATAATATGATGCAGAATATTTTCAAGCTTCAAATATAGCCGTTCATTGTTAATTGACCAAACACAACTTCTCCACTTTGGCTACAACTATTTATATTGAGTTTGTAATCTATAAGTTAACTAACTCAATATAAATATATATGCAAAGTCAATTTAATTTTGGTGAGATAACAGCCAAAGCTGCTGATTATCTCGAAAAGGAGT
>JABDEQ010000033.1 GCA_013286985.1 Bacteroidota bacterium
GATATACTTAGCAAGGCAGATCCTTCTAACGGCCTCAAATATCAAACCCTGCAAAAGAACTAACCATTATTTCGGAGTTCGGAATTTCGATTTCGGATTTATCCACCAGTGTTACAAAAACATCTTTCTATACTGTAACATCCAGGTTTTTTAAACGTCATTTAAAAAAATCAACAAATATATTTGCAAATACGAAAACTATCGTACATATTTGTACGAAGAAATTCGTATAATAAATTAAGATGGAAATAAAACCAACAGAAAGCGAACTGGAGATATTGCAGGTGATCTGGAAAAAGGGTCAATGCAGCGTTCGCGAAGTACACGAAGAATTGGCAAAAAATAAAGACGCCGGATATACCACTACCCTTAAATTAATGCAGATAATGCATGATAAAGGTTTAGTTGAACGGGATACCACTTCCAAAACGCATTTGTATAAGGCAATCATCACCCGTGAGCAAGCGCAGCAAACCGCGCTGGATAAAATTATATCAACCGTTTTTAAAGGATCAACATCTGAGTTGGTTATCCAGGCATTGGGTAATCACCGTGCATCAAAAGATGAAATAGATGCGATAAAAAATTATTTACAACAGTTTGAAGGTAAGGAATAGTGATTGGCGGCCATAGATTAATCAGATAGTTAAAAACTTGAATAAATGGAAAGCACATTATATAATATCAGCCAAATTTTAGGCATTACCGTAATTCACTCATTGTGGCAGGGTTTGCTGGTTTACGTTATTTTACGTGTTATTTTTACCGGAGTTCCGCAGCTTTCGTCTGTTAAAAAATATAACCTCGCCGTTATTGCATTGTCGTCTATCACGCTATGGTTTATATATACCTTATTTTTTGAATTACAAGCTTACAACTGGGCAAGTACAAATGCAGTACACTTATCTCCGCTTATTCCTTATCTTAATTTAACAGTTAAAACACAGTTATCTGCAGATGACATTCTCCATTATAAAATTGCTGGCTATTTGCCTTACGTATCCACTTTATATTTAGCAGGCCTGCTGGCAAATGTGGTTAAGCTGGGCTATAGTCGTAAAAGACTTCAGCAAATCAAAGAATCACTTATTCCTGCTGAGCAAATGCAGCAGTATATTAACAGCTTTGCCAAAAGCCTTAATATAAATAAATACATACAGGTAAAATTCAGCGAGCTTATTGATGTTCCGTGTGTAACCGGCTATTTAAAACCTATTATTTTATTACCCGTATCATTAGCAACCAGTTTAACTGCCTGCGAAATTGAAGCCATTTTATTACATGAGCTTTCGCACATTAAAAGGAAAGATTACCTGGTAAACCTTATGCAGCAGGCAATAGCCATCATTCTTTTCTTTAATCCATTTGCCCGGTTAATAAACAGTATGGTAAACCGCGAACGGGAAAATGGCTGCGATGATATGGTGATAGCAAAAACCGAAAATCCGCTGATATACGCTTATGCCTTATTAAAACTTGAAGAAGTAAGGCAGCCCAATATGGAGCTGATGCTGGCCGCAACAGGCAAAAGATATGATTTATTAAACAGAATTGAACGAATTATGAAAACTCAACAACCAACAGGCAACCTTCGCCATCTGGCAATTGCCGTATTACTACTGGCTGCAAGCCTTAGCGGCCTGGCATGGTTTAATCCGAAAACAAATAATAATCGGGCAGCTATAAAAGCCACATTGGCAACAACTGTTGTGGTAAATCATTCTTCATTAGCAACAAGCCTTTCGGTAAATGCAACGCCAACTATTGCAAAAATCAATATTGAACATTTTTCCAATAACGATTCTACCAAATCCATCCGGATCACCGATACCCCCAAACACGCTAAAAATAAAATTATTATTATTGATGATAAGGGGAATAAGAAAGAATACAATTCTGTTGACGAGATGCCTTCACCCTTGAGAGAAGAGTTTTTGAAAAACAATTTCGGCATTAACCAGGCCCGTTTCGATTCTATCAAAAATTACTATTCAAGTGCCGAGTGGAAAAGCCAGATGGAAGCTATCAGCAAACAAGCCGAGGAAATAAAGAAACAGTTTAACAGTCCGCAATGGAAACTTCAACAGGAGGCAATGATTAAGCAGTCCGAAGAAATGAAGAAACAGTTCAACAGCCAGCAATGGAAACTTCAGCAGGAAACCATGAAGAAACAGGCTGAAGAAATGAAAAAACAATTCAACAGTCCGCAATGGAAGAGCCAAATGGAGGCCATGAATAAGCAAGCTGAAGAAATGAAAAAACAATTCAACAGCCCGCAGTGGAAGAGCCAAATGGAAGCCATGAATAAGCAGGCTGAAGAAATGAAGAATCAGTTTAATAGTCCCGAATGGAAAAACCAGGCAGAGGCCATGAAAAAGCAAGCTGAAGAAATGAAAAAGCAATTTGACAGCCCTGAGTGGAGAAAACAAATGGAATTGATGAAGAAACAAGCTGAAGATATGAGCAAGCATACCTGGATTTTACAGGATTCTGTTGGTGGTGTAAAAATATATGCACCACAAAAACCCGCAGTTCCTGCAAAACCCGGCGTAAATTAAATTGATAAACAGTTAAAACAGCGGTTATGGAAAACATACTGTATAACATTGGTCAGGTTTTGGGCATCACCATTATCCATTCATTATGGCAGGCCCTTATTGTTTACTTTATATTAAGGTTAGCATTAATGCTTGCCGGCAATGCACCTGCCGTTACAAAATACTGGCTTGGGGTAAGTAGTATGCTTATTATAACCGTCTGGTTTGTTGTTACGCTTATTAACGAAATTAATATTTACAACTGGCTCGCCGTTGCGCCGACCAGGCTAAATGCAATACCGGTAATGCTCAATCTCCCCGGTGAAATTGGCCGGTTTAATGATCAAAGCACACGGTATTATTATGATATTGAAAGATATTTACCCTATATCAGCTGTGTGTATGCTGCGGGCCTGCTGTTTAATTCAATAAAACTGATCCTCGCCCGTAAAAAAATAAATCTGATAAAGCAAACTATGAGCATTGATATAGCACTGCAGCAAAAGGTAAATCAGTTTACAAAAATGCTTCATATAGGCCCAAATGTAAAGGCGGGCTTAAGCAAACTGGTTGATGTACCCTGTATGGTTGGCTATTTTAAACCGGTTATTTTATTGCCTTTTACGCTGTCCACTTATCTTTCAACCGAAGAAATTGAGGCCATATTATTACACGAACTGGCCCATATTAAACGGCACGATTACCTATTAAATATATTTCAACAGGTAATAAGCATATTATTATTTTTTAATCCGTGTACCCAACTCATTAACCGGATTATTAACGAAGAACGTGAGAACTGTTGCGATGACCTGGTTGTAAAGGCCACTGCAAACCCTATCATCTACGCAAAAGCCCTATTAAAGCTTGAGCAAACCCGCCAAAACGACTGGAAGCTAGCGCTGGCCGCCACAGGCAGTAAGTATCATTTGTTAAACAGAATTGAACGTATCATGAAAACTAAAAAACAAACACCAAGCCTGCGACCGGCTTTGCTGGCCATGCTTATATTAACCGCAGGGATAGGTATGATATCCCTCTTAAAACCTGAAATTGCCCAGGGTAAAATATCTGTAAAAGTAATTAACCACGCCATAGGTAGTTTATTTGTCGATACCGGGCATGCAACTCAACCTAAAAAAACAGCAACAGCATTGCAGGCGCATACCGCTAAAAAGGTTTACCATACAACAAATCAGGGAGATGAAAACCAAAGACTGAATGAGTTATCGGCCGAAGTGAACAAACATTCACAGGCATTGGCTAAGCTTTATAGCAGCGAAGACTTTAAGACAACCCAAAAACAGTTAGAAGAGCATGGCAAGGCTATGAGTGCTTATTATGACCGTGCCGACTTAAAAAAGCTACAGGAAGAAATGCAAAGGGCCAGCAGTGACTATGCGAAAGACTACGGAGATGATCCGAAATTAAAGGAGATTACTGTCCAAATGAGCGAAGAAGGACGCAAAATTGGCGCCTATTACAGCAGCCCTGAGTTTAAAAAAATAAACGATGAGTTGGAAAAGAAATACGGCATTCCACACAACCGTACTTATATTGACGACCAAAAAGACGAAAATTACAAGAAATATCAGGCCGAACTGGACACTCATATCCCGGCAAATATTAAACAAGTACAAAAAGACCTGGAAAAGCAGGGTGAACAAATAAGTGCCAGATATGATTCGCCGGATGCTAAGGCAAAAACCCAGCGTATGCAGGTTTTGGGCGATAGCATGAGAGTAGCTTATGATAATCCTGAAATTAAGCAGCAACAAGAGGAAATGGACAAGCTCTCAAAAAAAATGAGCGCTTATCAAAGCAGCCCTGAAATAAAAAGGGAACAGGCATTGCTTGACGAGGCTGTAAAAAAGATGACTACCTACATTAATAGTGCCGAATATCAAAAATACCTGGCGCACATGCAAAAGATGAGTTATAATTTCAATTATAATTACGACTACGAAAAGCCTGAGAAACCCGAGGCTCCTGAAAAACCAGAGGCTCCCGAAAAACCTGAAGCGCCTGAAGCTAAAGAGCCCATAACTCCCGCAGTTCCGGCTCCTACCCAGCCGGTAGCACCAGCGCCGCCTGCAGGTCAGTAATTGCCTGACGGCTAATTCTCAAAAAAAAGGTGTGTGAAAAAAAATATATCAACTAACCTCTAACGTCTAATCTCTAACCACTAACTTAGTATCCTCCAAACAGAGGATACTTTTTTTATGCTTCAGAAGCTCAGTATTAATAATTACGCCCTGATTGATAACCTTGAAATTAGTTTCGGCAAAGGGTTAAACATACTTACCGGCGAAACAGGGGCCGGAAAATCCATCATCCTGGGTGCGCTTTCGCTTATATTAGGTCAGCGAGCAGAAAGTCGTTATTTTTTTAACCAGCAAAAAAAATGTGTGATTGAGGGATCGTTCACCATAGGTGCGTTCCATTTGAAACATTTTTTTGAAGAAAACGATCTGGACTACGAATCAGAAACTGTTTTACGACGTGAAATATCAGCCGACGGAAAATCAAGAGCTTTTGTGAATGATACTCCCGTAAATCTTACAGCTCTTAAAGCATTAGGCGAGCGGTTAATAGATATCCACTCGCAGCACGCTACGCTTGAGATTAACGACCCAGAATTTCAGCTACTGGTTGTTGATGCCGTTGCCAAGCATGATGAATTGTTGAACAACTATCGCTCAAAATTCAGATCCTATAAAAAGGCTACTGCCAAACTGGAACAACTGATCGGTGAAAGTGATAAGGCAAAGGCTGACTTGGATTATTTTCAGTTTCAGTTTGATGAACTTGACAAAGCCAAATTGGTTGCCGATGAGCAGCAACCGCTGGAACAAGAACTTTACACCCTGAATAACGCCGGTGAAATAAAACGCAATTTGCTGGGTGCAATCTATTTAATGCAGGAGGGCGAGACCGCAGCCATTATTCAATTACGCGAAGCAGGCCATCAGCTTTCTACTTTAGAAAAATTTAATCCTGCAATTGCAGAGCTTCACCAACGCTTAAATAGCACGTTGATTGAACTGAAAGACATTGCCGCCGAAATTGAGGCTATAGAACAACATACACATATTGATGAGGCTCGCGCCGAAGAAATAAATGCCCGTTTAAGCCTGATATACAATTTGCAGAAAAAGCACCGCGTAAACAACAATGCCGAGCTTTTAGAATTGCAAAATGATTTATCAGAAAAAATACAACAGGCCGTTTTTGGCGATGAAGCAATTGAAAAGTTAAGGCAACAATTAAAAGCCGATAAAACTGAGCTGGAGCAATTGGCAGCTACACTTTCTGAGAATCGCAAAAAAGTTATCCCAACTATTGAACAACAGGTTTTAAGTACTTTAAGTGAAATGGGTATGGGCAACGCTGCTTTGAAAATTGAGCAAATAGCCTCGGATAGTATTGCAAGCGGAAAATTGGATAGTAAAGAAGTATTGACAAAAAACGGTATTGATGAAATTAAATTCCTGTTTAACGCAAATAAAGGGCATTCTTTATCTGAAATGAGTAAAGTAGCATCGGGTGGTGAGCTTTCAAGGCTGATGTTGAGTATTAAATCATTAATTGCTCAAAATACTGCCCTGCCTACTATTATTTTTGACGAAATTGATACAGGAGTATCAGGCGAGGTAGCCAATAAGGTTGGGCAAATTATGGAGCGCCTGGCAGCTAACCTGCAGGTAATTACCATTACCCACCTGCCGCAAATTGCCAGCAAGGGCCAAAGCCATTATTTTGTTTATAAAGATGACGAGGGCGCAACTACCTATACTCGAATTAAGCAGTTAGACAAACAGGAACGTGTACTGGAAATTGCCAAAATGCTGAGTGGCGACAAACCCGGAGAAAGCGCACTGCAGAATGCGAAGGAGCTACTTAGTAATTGACGGTTTTAGATTTAAGAATTACGATTTATATTTCAAATCAATCTGAAATCGTAAATCTGAAATCGTAAATAATAATTATAACTTTACACCCGATTATTAAACTTTAAACATGGCTTATAACTTATTAAAAGGTAAAAAAGGGATTATTTTTGGTGCGCTTAACGAGCAATCCATAGCCTGGAAAGTAGCACAGCGTGCTGTGGAAGAAGGCGCTGAAATTATTTTGAGCAACGCCCCTATCGCCTTACGTATGGGCGAATTAAATAAACTTGCAGAGCAATGCAATGCGCCTGTAATTGGTGCTGATGTTACCAATAATGATGATATCGTTAATTTGTTCACCAAATCGCAGGAACATTTTGGCGGCGGTGTGGATTTTATCCTGCATTCTATTGGCATGAGTGTCAATGTGCGTAAAGGCATCACTTATACTGAAAACAATTACGATTTTACCCACAAAGGGCTTGATATATCAGCATTAAGTTTACACCGCGTATTGCAAACAGCCATGAAAATGGACGCTATTAACGAGTGGGGATCGGTACTGGCCCTTACTTATATTGCAGCACAACGTGTATTCCCTGATTATAACGATATGGCCGATAACAAAGCTTACCTGGAAAGTATTGCACGCAGCTTTGGTTATTACTATGGTACCAAAAAACACGTGCGTATCAATACTGTATCACAATCACCTACCCGCACTACAGCTGGTTCTGGCGTAAAGGGATTTGATGGCTTTATCAACTATGCAGAAAAAATGAGTCCATTGGGTAACGCTACTGCCGACCAATGTGCCGATTACTGCGTATCGTTATTCTCTGACCTTACCAAAATGGTAACCATGCAAAACCTGTTTCATGATGGCGGTTTCTCCTTTACCGGAGTTACACAAGCTGTTATTGAACAAATGGAAAAATAAAAACAGATTGCTGTTCAACAAAAAAAGGTTCCCGGGAATATCCCGGGAACCTTTTTCGTTTTTGGCAAATTAGCTCTGTTTATTAATTAGAGCTAACCAAAATAATTTTAACCTTAATTGGGAGTGTTGGCTGTACCGGTGTTGTGCCGTCAGACGATTGTGCGTAAAGCGTTACATTGCCTGCATTGTAAGTGTAGCTATAGGCAATTCCATTATAAGTTTCGGGTAATTGTTCGTAAGTAGTACCGCCATCGTATGAAATAGCAACAATAATACCTCCGGTTTGAGCAAAGTTGCCGTTAATTGCATTTACAGTAATAGGCACCTGGTATGATTTGCTACCTCCGTTATCTGTAAACAGCGTCCAATCAGTTGTTGCTACATTGGCATAAACAGTTTGATTAGTTTGTCCCGGTGTAATGTATTGTTTTGTACATGATGTTGCTGCCAGCAAGATAACGCAGCCCAGAATAGTCAAGATTTTTTTCATAAAATAATGCTTTTAATAGTTATAGTATTAGAACAACGTATTTTTAAAAGGTTTAATATAAGTTAATATTTTTTTACTAAAATTTCATCAACCCAATAAAAAGCGTTTTATCTGCCCCAAATTTATAACATTCTTTAAAATTATTCCACTTTATACCGATAAACCTGCCGACCCAAATTACCATTATCATCAATACCCTCAACAACAACGCGATAAGTTCCTTTTGTATCAGCGTTAAAAAACTCAAATGAAGCCTTGCCTTCTTTATCGGTTATGATATTGGGTTTCCAGTAAATGGTGCTTCGCAGATCAGGAATTTTTGAATTGAGTTTAGGGTCATCGTACTTAGGCGAATAAAACTCGCGTACCTTACTATATCCTTTTGGCATAAATGTTATAACGCCCGGTGTGTATTGCTGATAGCTATAGCTCCCATTACCGGCTTTTGTGGTAATAATTAATACGCCATTGCCGCCACGGCCACCGTAAATGGAAGTATATTGTATACTGCGCAAAACTTCAACACTGCTTACATCATTGGGGTTTAAACTGCTCAAAACAACGCCATCAACATAAACCCCGTCAAGAATTATTTGCATTGGCCGATTTAAACTGCGTGTTGAAAAAGGTGTATCGTTGCGGAAAATAACCCCGCTTATGCGTCCTTGCAAACAATCAGCTATGTTGGCACATCCCGAAAGCACATCCGGCATAATTATCTGATCTGCATTACCCGGTCCATTTAAATTTGATGATGTTTTAATAGCCTGTATTTTTGTGTCCTTTATAACCACTTCTTTTAGGGCAATTGAATTATTAATTGTACCGTTTTTTATTCCGTTTTCATAAGCAGCTTTACTGTTTTTTAAATAGGGCGAAATTTCGCTGCTTACGTTTACCTGCAAATCGGGTGCGTTTTTGTTATCCCCTACCCGCTGCTGCACATTGTCTAACTCAACCTGCAAATTCTTATGGTCTTTAGCGCTTCTGCCCTGTATCAAAAACCTGATACTGTCTTTAAAAATCAAATTTTTGAAGGTAAACCGCCCCTCGCTGTCGGTTACCGTATCTATCATAAACACACCTTGATTGGCGGTAAACAGCGTTACTTTTCCATTTGCCACAGGTTTGCCAAGCAGGTTTTTTAAACGACCGGATATCTGGAGCGATTTTTCGGGCGCATAAGCAACTGGTGCAAAATCATCTGCCAGCACCTGTTTCCACTCAAAACGATGATAGCCCTGCGTAAGCATTAATACATCCAGATCGGCATTGGCTTTTTTATCATCATGAGCAAAGTAATAGCCGGGCTGTTCGATATATCCCCTGATATCAGTTGTAAGCAAAAGACCGGATAAAATAGAGCTTTCATTCTCATCAGCAGGCATTTGCGACTCATTGGTAACCGCTACCGAAAAACTTCCAACTACCGGTTCACTATTTTTATTTTTTGTATTGAGTTCGATTTTCACTTTTTGGCGCGGGGCATATTCTTGCTTGTCGGCCGCTATATTCAATTTTAGCTCATCATGATTTTTGATGAAAACCAAACGCTCATTCAATGGCTCACCCGATGAGTTAAACAATGTAAACTGAACTATCCCGGTTGGGAATTTACTTTTGGGGATAATAGTATTGAACGATTTGCTACCTGCATTACTTTTACCGGCAAAACAAATGGCTCCGCGACTTTGTGCAATTAAGCTGATTACCTCTGTTGTAGAAGTACTTTTTTCAACCTCAGCTCCCGGAGCTATTTTAACATTGATATTGTCGCTATCAGCATCAACAGTTAAAGTGTACCCTGAATTAACAGTAGCCGGCAAATTAATCGTATTGACAGATCCATCGGTATAGGTAATAGTTGCTTTGTAAATTTTACCATTTTCGGGCTTAAAATTAAACACGCCCATACCCAATTGATTACTGCTAAAAGCGGCCACTTGCTTATTATCGCTATCAGTAATCACTCCTTTTATTTCTACTCCGAGGCCATCAGCCGCAACAGCTTTAAAAGCCATTTTTGTTTCATTGCCAGCAACCATGTTACCACCTTCCGGAAAAAACTGTACATCCACATTTGCGGAGTTAGCCTTTACCAGTATTATTTTTTTTACTGATGTTTTATCTGTGAGCTTCAGATCCGTAATGATGCGCTCGCCCTTGCTCCCCTTGAGATTATTAAAACTGATATTTAAATTCCCATTTGCGTCGGTTTGTCCTTTACCATTGGCAATATTTTTATCGCCTGCTTGCACCTGGTAAGTGACGGGAATGCCGACATAGGCGGTACCATCCATATTGGTATATTTAATATGAGCATTTACCTGTTGGGTACCGTTTTGGTTGCTGTAATTGTAATCAGTTTCGGTAAGCACCTGGTTGGTAATTACATTGTTAATGGTGATAGCTTTATCAAAAAAATACACCTCACCGGCATTCCGCATCCAGTTGGTATAGGCTCTTATGCGGTAGTTACCTTCTTTCAATGTATCGGGCAAAGGAAAGTCGCCCCAGGTTAAGCCACTTACTATGGGGAGTTTAAGTTGCTGTTTAACAGAATCACGGTCATCAATCAATTCCACATTTAAAACGCCGCTAATACCAGATAGCTGGTGACTACTGCCCGCTGTAATATAAGCCTTAAACCAGATGTCGCTACCGGCGGTATAATAAGGTTTATCCAATTGAAGGTAAACATCCTCCTGTGGATGTGTTGACATCCATTTATTAAGTTGGATAATGATATGTTGAACAGGGTCTTCAGTTAACCGGGCAAATGCCGATAGTAACACTATACAGCCAAGGCTAAAAAGGCCCGCAATTACCTTTTTGTATCTCATAGGGGTAAATAAAAATCAAACTTAATTAAACCCTAACACAGCTTTGGTAACAAGTATGTTAGGGTTTAATTTTTGAATATTTTTTGTTGTAAGAGTATCATAAACAACAACTAGCGGACGGTTTTCTCTGTTTTACCGAAGTATTTTTTAAAACTATTTCATTTACCCGCATTACATTTAAGCACCGAAAAACCGCATCAAATGCAATAGAGCCTGATTCTAAAAAAAATTAACAATAGTTGAAATTTTTATTAACAAATGTTATAATAATTGAATAATTTTTATTTTTTTTATAATATTATTACAAGTTTAACATAAACAGGTATTGCAACTAAAAGATTACCGAATGTTATCCATTTGTTAACGGGGAGTTAACCAAAATACAACATTGATAACTCAATTTTGGAGAAATTCTGAAGGGGCTTAAAACTGGGGCTTCTGATTCTTGAATAAATTAATTCTTATTCCATAATAAAAATGAGCATTATAAAAGGAATATTTTCTTCCCAAAACCACGATAACCTATGCGACATCGGTTTTGAAGCTCTTTTTAAAGAATTTTATGACAGGCTGGTATTCTTTTCATTTCAATTTGTAAATGATAAGGATCAGGCAAGAGATATTGTACAGGATGCCTTTGTTAAATACTGGCATCAGCAGGAAACTGTGCTCGATAATAAAATAGCCATCAAAAATTACCTTTACAGTACCGTACGCAATGCCAGCTTAAACCACATAAGGCATACTAAAGTTGTAGATGGCTACGCTCAGCTGCACAATACAACCGAGCCCGAAGAAGCCCCTGTTATTGATGCTATTATTACTGCCGAAGTGGTGGCCGAACTTCATCTGGCTATTCAATCGCTTCCTGATAGTTATCGTTTGGTTTCTGAATTGGGCTACCTGGAAGGTAAAAGGAACCAGGAAATTGCCGATGAGCTGGATATGTCCATCAATACCGTAAAAAAACAAAAACAAAGGGCATTGCAGCTACTCCGCATGAAATTGGTGCCTGAATTGTATATTTTGTTAATGGCGCTGGTTGTTGAAGCGTTTGCCTGATCTGCCGTTAAACTATTTTAAAAAAAAAGTTTCGTTTACTTTATCCTTTTTAAATACCAGCGTGTCTTTATTGACGAAAGGGCACAATGAACAATTACCAACCATATTTCAGCACTGGCGAGCTTATTGCAAAACACTTGCGGGGCGAGTTAACTATAGCTGAAAATGAGCAGCTTGAACAATGGCTGCAAAGCGATCCGCAAAACCGCGAATTATTCAATAAACTATCCGACAGCTTTTTAATCAATGAGCACCTGGAAGTATACGCATCGAACAACAAAGAAGAAGCCTGGGAAAACATCGTTTCGAAAACGGGATATAAAACCAACGTAAAAAAACGCAATTTAAAACAGTTGATGCCCTATGCAGCAGCTGTTTTTTTGTTATTAGCGGCGGGACTTACCGTTAACCGTTATCTTTTAAAAAAAGAAGAACGCCAGCCATTGGCTGTGCACCCTACTGATTTGTTTCCAGGTGGCAATAAAGCTATACTGAAACTTGCCGACGGCTCAGAAATAGCGCTGGACGATTCAAAAAAAGGTCAAATTGCCAGGCAGCAAAATGTACTTATTGCCAAAACGGAAAATGGGCAGATCGTATATCAGGCCGATGAAGCTGCAAACAAACTAGTAACGGCAAACATTACCCAATACAATGCTATTATTACGCCAAGGGGCGGCCAATATGAGCTTGTTTTGCCCGATGGCACCAAAGTATGGCTAAACGCTGCATCATCTTTACGATACCCTACAACCTTTACCGGAGCCGACAGACGGGTTGAACTAACCGGCGAAGCCTATTTTGAAGTAGCTAAAAACGCTGCAAAGCCTTTTTATGTAAAAACCAGCACCCAAACTGTTGAAGTATTAGGAACCCACTTTAACATTAATAGCTATGCCGACGAAAAAGCAGCTAAAACCACCCTGCTGGAAGGCAGCGTTAAAGTAAGCTGCAATACCGGCAAATCAACTGTGAAAATAGCACCCGGCCAACAAGCTGTAAATAGCTCGAACGAAATAAGCATTGTTCGGAATGCTGATGTAGATGAAGCTGTTGCCTGGAAAAATGGCAAGTTCCTTTTCAGAAATACCGATCTGCAAACTATTATGCGTCAGCTATCGCGCTGGTATGATGTGGATGTGGAGTACCAGGGGCAAGTACCAGACCGCCATTATCGTGGACGAATTTCAAGAAACGTGCCTGTATCACAGGTATTCGAAATATTAAAAACCAGCGGCTTAAACTTTACCATCAACGGGAGGAAGATTATAGTAAAAGCATAAAAAAACAGCTAATGGGGCCCGGCAAGGCCGGTTAACCGTATTCAGTCAAAAAGCCGAAAGTGCTGCGAACACTCCCGGCGAATTAAAGGGCTGATATCATTAAATAAATTATTGACTCATAAATTATTACTTAACAACCCAAAACAAACTTATGGATTTTTCTACATTTTCCAAGCCGCTGTATTTAAGCGGGCTTGCAAATAAAATCACACCGGTTATCAATTGTTTTTCCCGGATTAACCCGGACACTAAAAGAAAATTAATGATGCGGATTAAATTAATTACCATTTTATTATTTGCAGCATGCCTTCACTTAAGCGCGTCGAGCTTTAGTCAGAGCATCAGCATCAGCGAAAAAAATGCGAGCCTTGAATCTGTGCTTAACAAAATTGAGCAGCAAAGCGGCTATGACGTATTTTTGCAAACAGAATTGCTTAACAAAAGCACCAAAGTATCTATCGATGTTAAAAACACACCAATGGATAAGGTTTTGGACAAGATTTTTAAAAACCAGCCATTTACCTACGCTATTGTTGGCCACACCATTGTTTTAAAAGAAAAAACAGCTGTTAAAACTGCTACTGTAATCACTTCAGCTGCTGCTGCAAGCGTAGTTACCGGTAAAGTTGTTGATGCTGATACAAAAGAGCCATTGGTAGGTGCTTCTGTTTTACTTAAAGGAACTTCTAAAGCTACCTCAACTGGTTTAGATGGATCTTTTAAACTTGACGTAAGCGAATCAACCAACCCGGTATTGGTATTTAGCTACATCGGTTATGTAAGCAAAGAAATTGAAGCAGGCGACAAAACAAAATTGGGCGAAGTTGGCCTTAAATCGAGCGCTACAGGTATGAGCGAAGTGGTAGTAAACGGTGACGTTGCTATTGACAGAAAAACTCCTGTTGCTGTTACAACTGTTGGCCCTCAATTTATTGAAGAGCATATTGGCGCACAGGATATTCCGCAACTTTTAGTAGGAATACCAGGTGTAATGGTTACTGCACAAGGTGGTGGCTATGGCGATTCACGCATCAGTATCCGTGGTTTCTCCAGCAAATCAGGAAACGGAAACGTGGCCTTTACTATTAACGGTATCCCGGTTAATGACCCTGAAACAGGCGCCATTTACTGGTCCGATTTCTCAGGAATAACAGATGTTGCCAGCTCTATTCAGGTTCAGCGTGGTTTAGGTGCTTCAAAAATCATCATCCCTTCATTTGGTGGTACTGTAAACATCACTACCCGCAGCACTGATATGCAACAAGGCGGTTATATTTCACAAACTATTGGTAGCGACGGTTACGAAAAAACTGCTATTTTAATTTCAACCGGTTTAAAAAATGGTTGGGCAGCAACTTTTCAGGGTAGCAGAAACAGCGGTGACGGTTTTGCTGATGGATTAAACTTCTTAGGCTATAACTACTTTGCTAATGTTTCTAAAATATTAACGCCTAACCAAACTTTATCGTTCAACATTATCGGCGCAAGCCAAACACACGGTCAAAGAGCCGAAGAATCAATTGCTGATTTTCAACAGGCTCCACAAGGCATCAAATGGAACTATTATGATGGTGTGAAAAATGGTCAGGAATACAATCCTTACAATAACTTCTTCAGCGAACCATTGGTATCTATTAACCATGATTGGACCATTAATGATAAATCGAGCTTGTCAACTGTAGTATACGGTTTATTCGGTAACGGTGGCGGTGGCGGTATTGCTGGTAGCGTACCGGTAGCCAATTTACCAAGAATAGGTAATTTTTACACTCCTATTGACTTTGATGCTATTCAAAGAACAAACGCAGCAAGTGCCGACGGGTCTGCATCAACTTATATTGATGACTCACACGACCAAACTAACTGGTATGGCTTAAGAAGTACCTACAGAACCTTATTAGGTAAATATATCGACCTATCAGTTGGTATCGACTTAAGATATTATGTAGGTAATCACTATGATGAAGTACACGATTTATTGGGTGCTGATTACGTACAATACAACTATAGCGGAAGCCCGGCTTTAGGAACAGCATCAGGCGATATCAACAATCCTGTATACAACGCTGTTGTTGGTAGTAAAATTGATTACTACAACAGGGATTACGTTGAATCAGGGGGTGCATTTGCACAAGCTGAGTACTCTAAAAATAACTTTACAGCTTTTGCTACCTTATCAGGATCTGAAGATGCAGACAAAAGAACCGACTTCTTTAACTACCTGAACAGCGATCCTAACCAAACCAGCCGTTGGGTTAATTACACCACCTATCAGGCTAAAACAGGCGCTAACTACAACATTAACAGCCAAATGAACATATTTGCCAACATTGGTTACCTAACCAAACCACCATATTTTGGCAACGTATTTGAAAACTATACCAATCAGATTAACAAAAGTGCTATAACCGAAAAACTATTCAGCTATGAATTAGGTTACGGCTTCAAAACATCTGATTTCAGTGCTAAAGTAAACTTGTACAGAACACAATATTCTGACAGGGCATTTGCAAGTACTTATTCTGATCCTGCAACTGAACAACTATACACAGCAAACGTTTCGGGTGTAGGTGAATTGCACCAGGGTGCTGAATTGGAATTAAGATATCGCCCTATAAAAGAAATTTCTGTTGGCGGTATGCTTTCTTTAGGCGATTGGTATTATACCAGCAATGCAGGTCCGGTTTCTGTTCAAAACAATCAGGGTGCAGTTGTTGGCACGGTTAAGCAAATTTATTTGAAAAATGAAAAAGTAGGTGATGCTGCTCAAACCACAGCTGCAGCATTTGCTGATTTCAGCGTTTTACCGCAAATAAAATTAGGGGTTGTTTACAACTTCTACGGGAACTATACTTCATATGTACCGTTCCAGAACTACACCAGCGCTAATCTTGAACCATACAAATTGCCGAACTACTCGCTTTGGAGTGTAAACGGTGTATTTAAATTTAAAATGGCAGGTTTTGATTCTGAGTTAATTGCTACAGTAAACAACTTATTAAACACTAAATACATTTCAGATTCTGAAGACTATTCTGGTGCAGGCCAGGCAAGCGGTGTAAGTGTTTATTATGGTTTGGGTAGAGTATTTACTACCGGCTTAAAAGTTAAATTTTAATTGATATAACGCAAAAAAGATATTAAAATGAAAAAGATATATTATTTACTATTGTTGCTTCCGCTGGCGTTTACTGCCTGCCAAAAGCAGCCCAATTTAATTCCGGCCAGCTACACAAAAGCGATGACGCTTACCTTGCAGGCTTCTGATTATCAATTGTTGCCAAAAACAGATTATCCTTACAACACACTTTCTTTTGACAACGTTGCTGATGCGAATACTTATATTCCTATCATCCTTAATGCCCGCGATCCTCAATTGGGTAACGGATCAACCGCTAAAGTAACCTATACCGTATCGTCACCATATTTAAAAGTGGCCGATAGTGTTTATGCTGATGTAGCTTACACACTTACCAAAGCCGATTATTTGTTATTACCCGGAAATAAGTACAGTGATTTTAGTATAGCACAAGTATTAAGCTGGTTACCTTACAAATACACCACACCGGTTGCCAACCAATTGGCTGTATTAACATTTAGCTATTATAACGTAAGCACTACCACAGCTACATTTTCATTTTTGTATTTAAACGGAGCATGGCAACAAATTTACCAGGTTACTTCTGCTCAGTATGCGGCATTGGGTCTTGGTGGTTACGATCAGTTTACAGCATCAAACAATGCAAATTTAGCAGGCTTGCTAAATGCCCTTTTAAAAGCTGACCCTCTTGTTTCTGCATCAGCTAAATACGGACAGGTAGAATATGTAAGTTTTAACTATTATGGCGGTGGTACGTTTCAAAGGGTTGTGCCTTTGGTATTTGATGGTAACAACTGGGTAGGTACAGCAACTACTACCAATACCCTTGCATTTTTGAAAAGCGGAGGCACGTGGATACCTGATCCAACGGTTTATTACACCCTTTCATCTGCCGATTTACAACTTATTGCAGCATCAACTTTTGGTACAAGCAGCCAAAGGACGGATGTTGGTAAATATGGCGATTTTTCGGCATGGGCTACTGCCGATTTGGATAATGCTATCATTTTAGTGCTTACTAAAGATTTCCCTGCACCAAAAGTTAACGTAAACTATAACGTTACTTATTTAAACTATACCGGCGGAGCTGATGTTCCAACTGTTGTTACATTCCAATACAACGGTACTGCATGGGTTGCAAAATAATCAACCTTTAAAAAGAAAAGGACGCGCTAACCGACGTGTCCTTTCTTTTATTCCTTAATAATTCCAATACCCCTGCTACTTATTTACAAATTGAACAGGCATTTATGCAACTGCATGGATGGTTATGCCCTGTTTTTGACTTTTTACTACTATGAAAAACAAGATTTTAATTTTATACATAGGCGTAGCCCTGCTTATTGCCGGTTGTTCAAAAAAAGATGCAACTGACCAGATAAAAACCACAGGTACTACCACATCAACAGCACCTGCTCAACCCTACAGTATTACCGAAACTTTTGAAGAGGGAACCAAAACCGCCTATGCCGATGCCAGCGTAGTACTAAGCACCGGCAGCTGGGATTTTAACGACGCCCTGCTCGGCAACCTGGCGGGGGACCTGAAAGACGGCAATCAATCTGTACGCCTACGTACAGGTGATTTGGCCATGAACTTTGACATTAACGGGGTAAACATGCTGTATATTAAACATGGTAAGTACGGCACCGACGCTACTTCAACCTGGCAATTGGAAATGTCGACCGATGGTGGCAAAACTTATACCCAACTGGGCAGCGATATTACAGAAACCAATACCACCCTGGTTACCGATTCGTTTAAGGTGAGCGTTACGGGTAAGGTTCGTTTCGAGATTAAAAAAGCGGGCACTACCCGTATCAATCTGGATGATATCACCTTTAAAGGCACCGGTGATCCGGGTATTACCGTAGGTACACCCGATACCGGAAGCGGCAGCGATACCAGCGCTACTTCATCAGCCTCAACACCACGGTTAGTTACGGTTGGTACCGACGCGCCTCCGGCCAGTGGCGATAACAGCAACCTGTTGATGGGTAACCCCTCGGCTGCTCAAAACACTTTAACAATGATGGACAATTATTTGATTGATCAGCATTATTATGTAGAATCATACAACGCTACCAAAGGCGAACCGAACTGGGTAAGCTGGCACCTGGATGCAACCAATACTACCGGCGTAACTGATCGTTTAAATAACTTTGCCGGATGGGCAGGCATGCCAACCGGATGGTACCAGGTAGAAAGTAACAGTTACTCGGGCAGCGGATTTGACCGCGGCCATAACTGCCCGTCGGCCGACAGAACCAGTTCAGTTGATGCCAACTCAGCCACTTTTTTAATGACTAACATGATTCCGCAGGCACCTCAAAATAACGAGCAAACCTGGGCCAATCTGGAAAATTACCTGCGCGAGCAAGTGGTTGAAGGGAACGAGGTATACATTATTATGGGCAGCTATGGTACGGGCGGCTCAGGATCAAGCGGCGCACTAAATACCGTTAACAGCGGCCACGTAAATGTACCATCAAACGTATGGAAAATTGCTATTGTATTGCCTGCTGGCGATAATGACATCAGCCGGGTTACGGCCAGCACCCGCGTTATTGCAGTGAATACACCCAACATAAACACCATCAATTCCGACTGGACACAATATATTGTCACCGTAAAGGATATTGAAACAGCTACCGGCTATACCCTGTTATCGGCCCTGCCTGACGCGGTGAGAGTTGCGCTGGAAACTAAGAAAGATTCGGGAACGGGAGGGATTTAATCATTAGTCATTAGTCATTAGTCATTGGGGAGAATTGAGATCAGGGCCGTTTGTTTTAAATAAAACGCGTCTCTTTTTTAATAATAAAAAATTACCCAATGACTAATGACCCAATGACTATCTAGAAAGTATTCTTCCACATCATACTTTCAACCGGACGGGTTGATGGTGTGTTGTATTTGGCGCCGTCCTTGGTGTTGTAAAACGTTTCTATCTCGCCCTCAACAACAAAATAAATGAGCTGACCTATTGGCATCCCTGCGTAAATTTTAACCGGTTGTGTGCAGGATATCTCCAGTGTCCAGGTGTTGCAGAAGCCTACATCGCCCTTGCCCGCGGTTGCGTGAATATCAATCCCCAACCTGCCCGTGCTCGATTTACCTTCCAAAAAGGGTACATGCTGATGCGTTTCGGTATACTCCACCGTTACGCCTAAATATAGCGTACCGGGCTGTAAAACAAAGCCATCCTTCGGTATTTCAAAATTAATGATCTCGTTATGCAGTTTAGCATCCAGCACCCTATCGCGGTAGGTCGCCAGGTGCTTGCCCAGATGCACATCGTACGAATTTGTCCCTAAACACTCCGGTCTGAATGGTTCAATAATGATATTGCCATTATCAATCTCCTCTAAAATTCGTTTGTCTGAAAGTATCATAAGCCCTGCGTAAATGAGCGACTAAATTATAACATATTGCTCCCGCAGGCAATAACATATTGCCAACAAAAGTTATAGCACATTGTGGAAAGAAACTTACTCATTGGTTCAATAGCTCATAGTGGGGATTGGCGGATTTCGTAACACTTGTTACGAGTGTTACTATTTGTTACGAGTGTTATTAAATGGTAACTGTAATGGGGTAATCTTTATGGCGGTAATGCCGACATTTGGTAACATTTAGAAACACTTGTTACTAATGTTTCTATTTGTTGGTAGTGTTACTAAATGGTAACTGTAATGGTACTAACATTTACTAACAGGTGTTATTAGTGTTAGTATTTGTTATTAAATAGAATATAATCTCTTCTCCCTGTCATCCTGAACGGAGTGAAGGATCTTCTGTAAGCGATAAATATACAGCCAACTTTATCCGGCAATCTTAAAAACTGTAAAAGTTTGCACTACAAGAACCAGACAAAGCCATAAATAAAACTTTGTTTCTGTTTTACTGCCGATAGCACAACAACCGCTTGCCACGAAAAATATAATAGTAACCATGGCCAGCAAAATACTCATCTGGCCAACTACTTCTCCACCAGCGGCATTTGAGCTGATGCCCGTATGTTGTTTAATTATTGTTTTCAATTTAAATTCTGAATTTATTAAACCATAGCAAAGCCAACTATATAAAACATAAAATAAAACTACTATTGGATGCTTCCATAAAATTGATTCCATAAGTGTATCGGTTTGTATCTTTTAATACTTATTTATAAAGAAAGGTAACCCCTTATTCAACCTGTCATCCCGATGAAAGAGAGATCTGCTGCGGATGATGGGTTTGCTGTATACCAGTCGCTTACAGAAGATGTTTCACTATCGTTCAACATGACAAAGAGGCAAATCTGTATACTGATTAAGCAATGACGTTTTTGATAGTAACATTTACCAACACTACCAACAAGTGTTTCTAAATGTTGGTATTTGTTGCTAATTAAAAAATTACCGGGATCACAAGGTGGCGAGTAAACAATCATTCTGAAAATTCTTTAATTCTGCGAATTCTGGTTCAGACAAAAGCGCCATTGCTCTGTATTGTATAAAGATTGCTGCCCCTCAAGGAAGTTTTTGATACCAACATTTGGAAACATTTCGTAACACCCGTAACAAGTGTTACGAAATGTTACGAGTGTTGGTAATGGTTGCTAATTAAAAAATCACCGGGATGACAAGTTAAAATCATTCTGCATATTCTTTAATTCTAAAAATTCCGGTTCAGACAAATATCTCCCTAACGGTAACTTCGCCGGTAACTTTGTGTTTTAATATCAGTTTATGCTCGCCTGATGGGAGGATTTCTTTTTTGATGAGGTAATGATCGTCATCGTATGATGCGGTTGCCGGGCCACTATCAGCTGTTGTGTCTCCTCGCCAGCCTTCTATCTGTACCGGTTCCCATTGGCGTGTTTTAGCCGATTTGTAAGCAGCATCCAATATGGCGTTTACAATGTAGCCATCGTAAAAGCTTTCCAACGGTTCGGTTTTGTTTTCAATGGCGTTAAACATATCGGTAAACATGTTGGTATAGCCCAGCTCGTGCACCTCATCGCCTACGGGGAACAGCCAGCCGCTGTTGCTTTCGGCCTTTTCGGCTACGTAGCCGCCTTTACCTGTGCTAAACATCTCGAAACCGGTACGTAAAAAATTGTTGAGCCAAATAGTACCTTCGGTACCCATCACTTCATCGCGCAGGTCCATCCCACCCCTAAAGCACCAGCTTACCTCAAACTGGCCCATAGCGCCGTTGGCGTATTTTATTAGTCCGATGGCACTATCTTCGGCATTGATAGGATGGACCTGGGTGGCGGTCCAGCACATTACTTCAACCGGTCTTATTTCTTTGCCTATGTAGTTGCGGGCAATCTCTACACAGTGGCAACCCAAATCAACCATTGCACCACCGCCCGATTGTTCGGCATCCCAAAACCAATCGCTATGCGGCCCCGGATGCGCCTCGCGCGATTTGGCCCACAGCACCTTACCAATACTGCCATCCTTTACCGCTTTCATCGATTTAAGGAATTTAGGCGTATAGCACAAATCTTCCAGGTAACCGCCCATTATACCGGCAGCTTCCACCATATCCAGCATACGCTTAGCCTCGGCAGCATTGCGGCCAAGGGGTTTGGTGCACAGCACATGCTTTTTAGCCCTGGCGCAGGCAGCAACGGCAGCTTCGTGCAGGTTATTGGGCAGCGATATCACCACCACATCAACATCGGGGCGGCTCACCAGCACATCCATATCATCGGTATAAAAAGAAAGCTGGTAATCATCAGCAAACTTTTTGGCTTTTTCAATATTGCGCGAGTATACACTGATCAGCTTATCTTTTGCTCGTTGAGCTACCAGTGCATCTGCATAAAAACGGGCTATAAAACCCGAACCTAACATGGCTACATTCATATCTTTTTATTTTTTAGTTAGTAGTTGTTGTTCATAGATCATGGTTGATTGTTCATAGATCATGGTTTTTTTTTTACGGATTGATTTTCTACTATTAAAAGTCTACTGACTATGGACTATCGACTATGGACTAATTTCTATGAACCATCCACTATGAACTTATTTGCTATCAACTATGAACCAACCCGCCTACTTCAACGCCGGGTCGTCCTCCTTTTTCAGGAAATCAGCGTCCGATAGTGAACCTGCTTCCCATGTTAAAATAGCATCATCAGGCACTACATCTACAGGTATTTTGTAGGCCGTTGAGGTTTCGTTATAAGCCGGGTTTGATTGCAGGTTATAACAAGATATCATTGACCATCGCGGCCTATCGGATAAATTGGCTTCTGAACGATGCAGTAAATTACTGTGAAAAATTAAAGCATCGCCGGGCTGCAATTCAACATAAACCAGTTCCATGGTTTTTAAAGCGTTGTTAACCATCACCATATCGGCACCCACCTGTTCGCCGGCAAAGCCATGGTTTACCCTGCCTAATTTATGCGATCCTTTTATCACTTGCAAACAACCATTCTGTTTATTGGCTTCGGTAAGGGCAATCATCACACTAATTAATTCATTAGGAAACATAAACTGATTTTTATACCAGTAGCCGTAATCCTGGTGCCACTCCCAGGCGCCGCCTACCCTTGGCTCCTTTTGCATCAGCTTGGAGTGGAAATGGCATACCTGCGCATGGGCGGGCAACAGCTGCCGCACGGCATTGACCATCCGTTCACTACGCGTCAAATATCCAAATACATCATTACCCGGCGTAAACCAAAGCGATAGCCGCGTCTTTTTGCCCGTTTGATCGTTTAGGTCGAGGGCATTGTTACGCATGGCGTTATCGTCAAGCGCGGTTTGGTATAATTTGGCTACTTCGGGCGACGTACAAAAACCTTTTAATATCAAATAGCCCTGCTCATGATACAGCTTAATCTCATCGGGGCTGAGTTTTTTAGTTGGCATACAGTAATAATTTAAGGTAATGGCTTATAATTGCCGAAAAGCGATACAAATTAAATTAATTTGATATAAGTTTGTCATCCTTTTTGCAATTTTACATTTATGGCTATAGCATACAGACAGCAGGTTGATGATGATACAGAGTTTGCTATCTGGAAAATAGAAGAACAGGCTGATGAACTGTATAACCAGCTACAATTAGATAAGCTGGAAAAAGCTCATTACGAAAAACTAAAGATAGGCAAACGGAACCTGCACTGGTTAGGTACACGGGTGCTGCTGCGCAAAATGCTGCGCACCGACGAATACATTGACTGCAGGGTTGATGCGCACGGCAAGCCATACCTGGTAAACCTGCCCTATCATATTTCATTAAGTCACTCTTTTGATTATGCCGCTGTGATGATAAGTAAACGCCCGGTAGGTATTGATATTGAACAGGTGAAAGAAAAGGTGGAGCGCATTGCCCACAAGTTTATGCGCACCGAAGAACTTGCTTTTTTAGATGAACAACAAAAAATAAACCAGCTATACGTTTGCTGGTGTGCCAAAGAAGCTGTTTATAAATGCTACGGCCAAAAAGAGGTTTCGTTTGTAAACAACATATTGCTGGAGCCTTTCCACTTTGAGGGACATGGATTTGTAGATGCGCATTTAAGAAAAGGCGATATCGACAAAAGCTATGAGGTGGGTTATCTGCAATACCACGACTACATGATTGGCTACGTAAAAGGATAACGATGAAGAACAAACAGGTATTTTTTCAGGATTGGGGTTTGATAGATTATAAAGAAGCCTGGGACAAACAGGAAGCCCTTTTTGCCGATACCGTTAATTTGAAGATAGCGCAGCGCAATCAGCAAATAGCATTGGAGGGTGATGAGCCTGATCAATTTACGCCTACGCCCAATTACCTTGTATTTTGCGAGCATCCACATGTATACACGTTGGGTAAAAGTGGCAAGCCCGAACATTTATTGTTAGATGAAAAGGGATTAAAAGAAAAACAAGCGGCATACTACCTCATTAACCGTGGCGGCGATATTACTTATCATGGCCCCGGGCAAATTGTGTCGTACCCTATTCTTGATCTGGATAACTTCTTTACCGATATTCACCTTTATTTGCGCACGCTGGAAGAAGCCGTAATACTTACGCTAGCTGATTATGGTTTGCAGGCAGGCCGTTACCCCGGCTATACCGGTGTTTGGTTTGATGCCGATAATGAAAATGCCCGTAAAATTTGTGCCCTGGGTGTTAGATGCAGTCGTTGGGTTACCATGCATGGTTTGGCGTTCAACATTAATACTGATCTGGATTATTTTAAAAACATAGTACCCTGTGGTATCGACGATAAAGCGGTAACATCCATGCAAAAAGAACTGGGCCATCCGGTTGATATTAATGAAGTTAAAAAAATCTTAAAACAGCATATTTCCGTATTGTTCAATATGGAGATATTATAAATGAAGGTATTACAGATTATTCTATTAACGTTAACCACACTATCCGGCTGCGCCAAAAACCAAAATACATTGCCACCGGCAAAAACAGATACCATGACCAACGCACCTGATACCCTTAATTACCTTGCCCTTGGCGATTCGTATACCATTGGCGAGGCGGTACCTGAACAGCAATCGTTCCCCTATCAATTATACAATGCATTAAACGATCAGGGACTGCGTGTAAAAACACCAACCATTATTGCCACCACCGGCTGGACAACCGATAACCTGATAGATGCTATAATAGAAAGCGGCATCACCAATCAAAAATTTGACTTTGTTACCCTGCTGGTTGGCGTAAATGACCAGTACCAGCATTTAAGCCAGGATAATTATCAGATAAAATTTGCAGAAGTATTAAATACAGCTATCAACTTTGCCCATGGCGATACCAGCCGGGTATTTGTTTTGTCGATACCCGACTACGGCGTAACACCATTTGCTAACGGGCAGGACAGTGTTATCGGCCCGGAGATAGACCAGTTTAATGCCATTAATAAAGCTATCAGCATTCAAGCGGGAGTACATTATATTGATATCACTCCAATTTCCCGCGAAGCCGCAAGCGATCCTACCCTAATAGCGCCTGACGGGTTGCATCCATCAGCCAAAATGTACCATCTATGGGTTAGCCTATTAACGCCGTTGGTTGGGGTTAGGTTGAAGAAATAGAATTCTGCCAAAGCCTTAGGATATTTTGCTGTTTATTTGTTTTTGCGTAAATTCGTTAAACAAATTTTATGAGTACTTTAAATTATCCATTAAGCAACGTGCAGATAGAGCTGATGAAATTATTCAGTACCAATCTTTCTGACAATGAACTTATCGAATTAAAGGACCTATTATCTGGATTTTATGCAGACAAGGCTATTTCTGAAGCCGATGCTATTTGGGATAAAAAGGGGTTAAACGATGAGGATATGGAGACGTGGCTCAATAATAAATCTTAATTACAGTGTTGGTTGTTATTGATACCAATGTTCTATTGGTTTCCATCTCCTCAAAATCAAAATTCCATTGGTTATATCGCTTAATCCTTGATAAGAAGATAAATATTGCCATAACCACAGATATACTCGCCGAATATGAGGAACAGCTTGCATTTCATTGGAATCCTTTAGTGTCGGTCAGTGTTATTCGTTCGTTAACAGAGCTTTCAACGGTATTATTTACAACCGTTTATTACAATCTCAATCTTATTAGCATTGACGAAGACGACAATAAATTTGTTGATTGCGCTTTTGCATCAAATGCGGACTATATCATTACAAATGACAGTCATTTTAATATTTTGAAAAAGATTGACTTTCCATCCATTCCTATTCTTCGGTTGGATGAATTTGAAAAATTATTAGAAGGAAATAGCATCCTTTGATCATCTGATAATACCTAATTTAACACTCCGGCAAACTCAACGGAATATTGATAGCTAATCCACCATCTGATGTTTCTTTATATTTGGAGTTCATATCTAAAGCGGTTTGCCACATGGTTTTAACAACAGCATCAAGGCTTACCTTGGCATTATCAGGGTTGGTTTGCAATGCCAGCTGCGATGCGGTGATAGCCTTTATAGCCCCCATGGTGTTACGCTCGATGCAAGGTATCTGAACAAGTCCACCAATAGGATCACAGGTTAAACCAAGGTGGTGTTCCATAGCAATTTCGGCAGCCATTAACACTTGTCGTTGGGTACCGCCCAAACATTCGGTTAATGCTGCAGCAGCCATTGCGGAAGATACGCCTATTTCGGCCTGACACCCACCCATAGCCGCTGATATAGTTGCTCCCTTTTTAAATATGCTGCCAATCTCTGACGCGGTTAGCAAAAATTGGATAATACGCTCATTGGTATAGCCATCGCAAAAAACAAGGTAATATTGTAATACTGCGGGTATAACGCCGGCAGCCCCGTTGGTTGGTGCGGTTACTACCCTGCCAAATGAAGCATTTTCTTCGTTAACGGCCAAAGCAAAACAGCTTACCCAATTTAAAGTATTCTGAAAACTATTACCTGTATTACGGATAGCAGCTACCCACTCATCAAAATTATTGTAAGACTGACCATTAATCAGTCGTTTGTTTTGTGCGGCAGCACGACGGGCAACGTTCAAGCCTCCGGGCAATACGCCGGTTGTATGGCAGCCACGATAAATACACTCTTTAAGTGCATTAAAAATATTTAACACACCCGTTAATGTTTCTTGCTCGCTGCGCCAGGCCAGTTCATTCTCCATTACCACTTCTGATATTTTGAGGCCGGTTTTTATGCACCAGTGCAACAGATTATTGGCTGTATCAATTGGAAAAGGCAAATCAACTTCGGCTTTGTATGCGCTCTCGCCACCTTCTTTCACTACAAAACCGCCGCCTATAGAGTAATAGGTTTCTGAAACAGCGGTACCATTACTCAAAAATGCCTGAAAAGTTACCGCGTTAGGGTGATATGGCAAACTCTCGTTAAACAGAAACAACAGGTCATCGTTTACAAAAAAACTAATCTCCTTTTTCGCGGCAAGTACCAGTTTGTTGGAGTTCCTGATATTATCTGTTTTTGATCGCACCTTATCAACCTCAAAAGTTACCGGATCATCGCCACTTAATCCCAGTAAAATGGCAATATCGGTGCCGTGTCCTTTGCCAGTTTTAGCCAGTGAGCCATAAAGTAAAACTTTTAGTTGAACCACAAGCGGCAAAACCTCTTTGTGCTCAAGCAATTGTAAAAATTGCTGTGCAGCACGCCATGGGCCCAATGTGTGTGAACTTGACGGGCCTATGCCTATCTTAAACATATCAAAAACCGAAATCTGTTCTTTTTGCATCAGGGCAAAATTACGATTG
>JABDEQ010000034.1 GCA_013286985.1 Bacteroidota bacterium
ACAACTGACGATAATGGTAATGGTTATTTTTCAGGAAATGTGGGAATTGGCACAACCATTCCAGATGTAAAATTAGCTGTAAGTGGCACTATTCATGCAAAAGCCGTTAATGTTGACTTAAGTATACCTGGCCCGGACTATGTTTTTGATAAGGATTATAAACTATGGTCGCTTCCGGAAGTTAACCAATATATTACTTTAAATCATCATCTTCCCCAAATTCCATCAGCCAAAAGTATGGAGCAAACCGGCGTTAATGAAAATGAATTAAATATGCAGCTGCTACAAAAAGTAGAAGATCTGACTCTGTACTTGATTAATAAAGAAAAAGAAATTAAAAATTTGCAATCGTTAAATAACAATCAAAAAAACGTCAATCAAACCTTACAGAAAGAAATGGATGAACTAAAAACACAAATTTCTCTTTTAACTAAATTAACAAAATAGCCTAAACTAATCATATCATGAAAAAGATACTTTTATCTATCATTTCAATCTTTGTTGGCGTAAGCGGTTCTTTTGCGCAATGGACAACCAGTACAATTAATGCGAATAACATTTATAATACTAATAGCGGCCTTATAGGCATTGGCACATCCGCTCCCACTCATTTATTGACTATTCCCAGTATCGCCAGCGGAGCAAGTACCGCCTGGTATAATACCACAGATCAAACAACTAACTATGAACGTTTAGCTTTTTTTCAAAGAAATTATAGCGACGACGGCTTATTCGAATTTAAGACACAGGCGGGAGGAACTGGTGTTTTAAATGGAATTGAATTTGCAACGCCATTTTCGGATTTGAGGTTGGCCGGTTATGCAGGTGTGGGTAATACGGATAATTCTGGAATTGACCTGTCAGCGAATATTACTACTACAAATTGGAATGGAATGAATTACGGCTGTAAACTCTATACATCATCAGGTATCAACAACATGATGCTAATAAATGGCACCGTTGGTCAAACAGGCTCCGCTGGATACCGCGGACTAAATATTTCCGCCTATGAGCAGTCATTAGGTTCAGGGATTCATTATTTGATTGATGCGGGAACAAGCACTGCTGCATTTTATGTTGCAAATTATGTATATACATCAAAATTTACAATAGATGACAACGGCAATGGTTATTTTTTAGGGAATGTGGGCATAGGCACCACCATACCTGATGCAAAACTAACGGTGAATGGTACCATTCATGCAAAGCAGGTTAATATTGATGTTAATGTACCTGGGCCGGATTACGTTTTTGACAAAGACTACAAACTAAGGTCACTTTCAGAGGTTAATCAATATATTATTTTAAATCATCACCTACCCGAAATTCCATCGGCAAAAAGTATGGAGAAAAACGGAATCAACGTAAGTGAATTTAACATGCAATTGCTAAAAAAAATAGAGGAGCTTACCCTGTATGTAATTGATGAGGATAAAGAAATTAAAAACCAGCAAGCATTAAGTGAGGATCAAAATAAAATAACACAATCCTTACAGGAAGAATTGGACGACTTAAAAAAGCAAGTCGTTGCGCTAGCAGCTAAATCAAAATAAGCGGTTATTAAATAAACTTTATTGGATAAACCGCTTTTGGACAAAAGCTGCAAGCTTTTTATATTTTATAACGAGCTTGCGGCTTTATAGCGGTTAGAGAACGATGATTTGCTACTCATCTCTATTTTCCCAACGCCTAGTCTATAATTTTTAAATTTTCCTGTCTCATTTAAATTTTCACTATTCCCAAAATGGTGAATTTCAGAAAAGTAAAAAAGGAAATATAAATTCATACTTCGTGATGAATTTATATTTGTAAATATTGTATTTAGTTTTTTTATTTTTTTTATATTTATCAAAAGACCTTTTCCTTATTACTTTATGAAAAAAAGCAGTGCCTTACTGAATATTATTACAAATGTATATTTTGCCAATGTACAATCTCCAACCAATTTATATTATATAATTGACAGCGCAGGCCGATTCTTCCCTAGGCTGAGTTCGATGTTCAAAATAACCGGCAGTTCCACTATCAATAGTCTTTTTTAAATGGCACAGTGATTACCAATCATCACCTGGACAACTTGATGTAATTGAAATATAAATATCAGGATATCGCCGCCGTAAAGAAATAAATTATCTCCTCATTAAAAAATAATGCAAATCCTAAAAACAATTTTATTATGAAAAAAATCTATTTGTTGCTTATCACAACTGTATTTTCAATTAGTCTTTCTCACGCCCAAAATATCTTTCCACCGGCTGGTAAAGTAGGTATCGGTACAACATCGCCCGTTGGCAACCTGGATATCGTAGATTCTTTGTCCGGCGCAAGATTAAAATTTAACTTCTTTAACACTTCGATCCCTAATTGCGGAGGCAGCCCCACTAATCCCGGGATTCAATTTCATGCATCTGACCCTTCAACTGGAGATACCGCAAGTGGGTATTTTAGCTATCAAAATTATAATTTCATTCTTGATCCACACGTCGATGGTGCTGGTTGTTCAGGTCTAACTGGAGATGGATTTGTAGGTATAGGAGAATACAATCCCAATGCTAAACTCGATGTGGCTGGCACCGTCATGTCTGGTGGATCATATGCAAATTTAGATCCTGCGCAAATAGACCTTTCGTTTTTATCGAATTCAGGTAAAATGCTGATTGGTTGGAATCGGTCTGCAGGCGTAGGTGAGACAGATTTTATTGCCAATTCCGGCGCAGGAACCGCCGGCGGTTTCGCCTTTTATAACCATCCTAACACTGGTGCTGAAACACAACTGATGTATATCACAGCTGGTGGTAATGTGCTTATCGGCCGAGATGGTCAAGTTAATTCAGTATATAAATTAGATGTTAATGGTTTTGTAAGAGCCAATGAAATTGTAGTGAATACTACCGGAGCCGATTTTGTTTTTGAACCCACTTATCATTTATACCCATTAGCTGGTCTTAAAAAATATCTGGATCAAAACCACCACTTGCCGGAAATTCCTTCGGCTAAAGAAATGCAGACTAATGGTTTGAATTTAGGAGAGAATCAAACAAAACTATTGCAAAAGGTGGAGGAATTAACGTTGTACCTGATAGAAAAAGACAACGAGATAAAAAAGGAACAATTGATAAATCAGACGCAGCAAGAGCAAATTAATCTGTTAAAACAGGCGGTTAGTAGCAATATTGAAATGCAAAATGAGCTAAAAGTGTTGAAAGAGCAAGTGGCTTTGTTGTTAAAACAATCAAATAAAAAGTAAAATATAAGCTAAAAAACAAGGGCGTTTTCACTCAATTTTGTTGTGCTAACTAACAGCCGAACATACAAAACATCCACTGGTTAGCTCTGGGTTTAATCATTCTGAGCTAAACACCCATTAACAAATTATAACCTATTTATAAAAAAGGAAAACATGACGCTTAGTTGGGTTTTCCTTTTTCATAAATTCTATTATAGAGCTGTTTTAGATTGGAAGGGTAATAACAAAGCCTTATGTGTATTGATCAGGCTTTGTTGATTATAATAGGTTTTGTTGGCCCGGTACATATTAGCCAGACTCTGTATGGTTTTCTGTTGTTCTGGCTAAACAGCCGGTTTAGTAAGGCAGAGTTAAATTGAAAGCTTAAAATATTTCAGGACCAAGTAGCCTTTACTCACTTGCCTTGTTCAACATACTTGGACCAGTTAGGGGATCGATCCAATTGGAAGAAAAACCATTTTAATTGTAACCCAATAGAACAACATGATCTTAACAGCAATCTATTAAATAGGTTTACGAGAGAAGTGGCCCGATGAAAAGGTATAAACAATAAAGCCATCATTCCAGCAACCAAAGAGCTGCACAAGCAGTGGAGTCGGTTCAAATTTATCCATGGAAAGAACATTTATGTCTCCGCTTAAAATGTAAAAGCACTCTTAGACTTGGCTAACCCAAGTCTAAGAAATAGCTTGCATGATAAGTTTAAGGTATTTGACGACGACATTGCAAACCTAGAATCTTAGTGATTTAATTTGTGTCATCATCTGGTACTCGATAAACACCAATATATTGAATGTATTTATCAGGATATGTTTTTGAAACCTTTAAATTAACTCTTGTGTTTATTCTTAGACTGTCTAAAACTTGACGATCATAAATCCCAAATGAATTATGCACAATCCGCCCATCAAATAAATATTGGACATACACATATGTCGCGCCTCTGGTGTGTTCAATACTATCAATTTCGCCAACAAGTATCATTGAATTTTTCAAGGCATTTTCTCTTTTCACACCATTATAAATATTATACAAAAGTGGAATTAAAATAAGCAACGCGCCAAAAAACCAAAAAACATATTTTCTTTTAAAGAAGACCATAGTACCTTTTAATTAAAACCAGGTGTCATTTGAAGGATTTTTCCCATGAAGTTAGTGGCTGCTGGAGTTACCGCATCCCCTTCTATTACCTTAAAATCCCCGACCTTATTGATCAAATAATTCGAAGCCGCTTGGTTTACCCCAAGCTGAATATCTTTATTTATTAATACAACACCGAGTTGTGGGCCATTTCCATTAATTTGAAGATCAATTGCTCCGTCAAAGATAGCAGAAGATCCTTGTGTTCCAAATGTATCAAAAGCAACATCGGCATAATCTACATGATTAAATCCATTGGTTAAACCCTGACCTAAAAAACTCACGGCACCATTTGTTGCTTTAACCGCGTAACTTGAATTATTGAACAAATAACTAGACAAAGTTCCCCCTGCTTCTGACGTCATTGCGGAAAGCCCCCCGGTACCCGCATAAGCAGCAGTTTGAGCTACTTTCGCAGCAAAATTAAGCATAGGTAAGTTTCTCTTAATTTCATTTTGAACACCTTCAAATGAATTTGCATAATAACGTAATTGATTTGCATAAGCTCCTTGAAAGGGGTTCTGTCCTGCATCAGTATATGAATTATACATTTTATTCAATGTGCTATTAGAAGCTTGACCTTCAGCAATCCACCCCGCATCTTGTCCCATCCACGTATAAGTACTGCCTTTATACGTAACTTGTCCCAAATAACCATACGTTGCATCGTCTGTTGGATCAGCCACCCAATTTCCATTTGAATCTAAATGTCCTCCGCCGGACGGATCTACATTATTCGTTGGATTATTCCCCATTCCTTCATAAGGAGATGCATCTTGCCCTTTTGGATCAACACTCAGCCACCTGCCAATCCTACCATCATACATCCGCAGTTCAAAGTTATTGTACTTACTCACTGCGTCTTTTTCCGCATAGGCTCCCTGATACTCGTAACGGTAACCAGCGCCCCCATTCTGCGCTAAACTACCATAAGGGTAATAATCATTATATTGCCTTATATCTGCCTGCCCGTTTACTTTTGTTCCATTTATGGCTATCCGCACGCTACCCACATTATCCCTCATTTCGTAAACATAATTATTTGCGGCAGCAAAATAAGTACCTAATCTGCTACTCCCATATACGGGTACTTCTGTTAAAGCGGGCGTACTCCCAGTGTAAATAGCCATTGCACTACCATTTGGATCATAAACATAGTAGGTGGTAAGCGGTTGGGGGCCGGTATTGTCTGTACGTGAGATCCTATTACCCATCTCATCATAAGCATAGGCTACCTTTAAGGTTGCAAGCGCCGCATCTGCATAAATACCAGTTATTTTACCGGTCACATCATACGTTAAATACATGGGGCCATTTGTGCCCACCTGGCTTTTTAAACGCCCAATTTCATCATAGCTGTAACTGGCATAACTGGTGGTGCCTGCAGTATTACCAACTGACGCAAGCTGATTGCCGCGTCCATACTGATAATTACTAAAATCATCAGCCAAATTACCGTTTTTATCTGTTCGTTGTAAACCTAGTATATTTCCGTTAGGATCGTAACTGATCTGCTTTTCCTGAAACATATTATTGCTACTGGCAGCAAAAGTGCCACTACTGTAATTTGGCGTACCCCACACCGATCCGTTATACTGATATTTTGGATCATAGGTATAAGTGTACATTGTTGGATTCTGAATAGTGCCGGTTGGATCGGAGCTTACTACAGACGACGGTTTATTGCTCTGCCAGCTCATACCGCTTACATTGCCATTAAAATAGGTTGTTGTGCCGGTTGGTATACCTGTAACATTACTCCCCAATCGGTTATAATCTCCTGTGAAATATTCCAGTTGCATACCAAAAGCATCTTTGGCAAAGCTGTTGGCTAAACCATCTTGCATCGGGTCATTGGCCGCATTACCCGTAGGGCTGTTGATTGCTTTCAGCCAACCTTGCGGAGTGTACACGTAATCAATGCCCTGCAATTGGTTACCCAATTCCATACGCTTTAATGGGCCGTGTAAGTAATAGTAATAATTGGCCTGTTGCACCTTGTTTACGCCATCGGTACTGGTTTGCACATTAATCAACCTTCCGTCTGCATCGTAGCTATAGTAATGTATAAACTGATCTGTTGCACCCTGCTGATAAGCCACTTGTGCTACATTGCCCTGAGCATTATAGGTATAGTTAATCGTCTTGGTGCCCAGGCCGTTAATCTGTTTAACCACCCAGGTAACTCTGCCATGATCGTCATAATTGTACCAGGTGGAACTGTTTATAACACCATTAACCGTATTGGTGGTATAACTAACCGCCCCTTTTAAAAAGCCAGGGTCCTGTACATAACCGCTTAAATTAAGATTGGTAGCAGGAAGGTCATAGTAGGTATTTATCTGCGAAAGCTTTGTTCCGCCTGACAAACCACCGGTAGGGTCTGTAGCCTCCAATATAGTAGAGTTTCCGGTTATATTGCTAAACGCCGTCAGACTTGCTACTGCATATTCCCCCGATTCAATGGGCCGGCCATTGCCATCATAATTAGTATAAGAGAATCTTACCCCACCCGGGATCACTGAGTTTGCCGGATTAAGCTGGTAAGAGTTTATGGAAAAACGGATCTTACCATCTTGCCGGTACACAAAGGCTGAGCTACCAGCGTCGGGTGAGGTAGTAGAAATTAAACGGCCCTGCAAATCATATTTATAAGTGGTGGTAAATGGTAATGTAGTAGAGGTATATTGGCTTAAATTACCTATGTTGTTTAATAATTGCTGTACGCCATTGGGTGTTATACTGGCTATCAGCTGGCCAAGTTGATTATAGTAATTATAACTAATATCAGAATAGGTATTGGTGTATGATACCGTTACATTATTGGTGGGAGCCAAACCACTTGCTACAGGCGCGGTTGCTACTATTTTATAATAACCTGCCGGTAGAGTGTTGTTGCTTTGATATACACTGGTGATATCCTGTTCCGATTTCATATCGTATAGCGTATAGGCTCCACCCGTAATAGTAACCGAAGATTGACTGGCCAAACTGAAATATTGAATGGCTGTGGTGGGCGGCTCCTGGAAAGTGGCTTCTACTTGATCATAGAAAATTGTACTCCCGCCGTAGCTTGAAGTATAAAAGGGATAAGCTGAGGTTATTAAATAATTAAATTCGCCACCACCTGTGGGAAATACGAATCCACTTCCAACACCCGAATAAATCAATGGGACCTGGCAATCGGTACAATAAACATTAACAGGATTAGATCCGGAATTAATTGACAAGTTGGTAATATTAAAGGGCAAATAAACTCCTGTTGTACCACCACTTGGACTTCCGCTAAAGTTGGTGCCATTATCTGATGTATTAATATATAAGACATATTGCCCTTGTACGTTACTAAGGTTTAAGGTATTTCTTACCGGCAACCAGGCATTTGAGGTAGCATCGACCCTGGCTGTCATCAAGGTTAGTTTGCCGGTAAGATCCGTAACAGATAATACGCTGGTGCCATTCTGATCTGTTGAAATAGATTGCAGCGCCTGCCCGGCCATACTTGTGGGGCTGTCGCCAACTACCGCTGTTGGGAAAAACTGGTTTCGGATAGTTAAGTAAGTATTGAGTTCATTTTGAACAGGAAAACTATTGCTACTGGTTTCGTGTCCGGTGCCCATCTTTAGCTGTTCCCCAATCCCGCTCTCTCTTTTCTGTGCGCCCGTGCCATCGTGATAAAAATCAACACGGCTATAGGGGAAACCAGTAGCTCCTACCATTGCTTCTTGGCTATTATTGTTGCTGTAATACCAGCCTAAAGTACCTTGTGTAGCATTGTCAACCTGATCGGGATTATTCAATTTTGAAAGCGGATTAGTAGTATTAGTAGGGTCACCATCAAAGTTCACATAGCTATATGGCGTGCCCCCGCTAGTCACAAAATTGGGATTGTAAGCAAATGCAGAATTGTTTATAGGTGCCGGTAAGGTGGAGACTACTGCACGTCCCTGCAAATCGTATAATGTTTGGGTTGCTAATACCTGGCTAGTTGTTTCGTTTTTTTGCTGGGCCTGTGTGGCTTTGCCATTATTATCAAAAAATGATTTGGTTGCACCAATTTCATTACCATTTTCATCATAACTGCGCGTCATTACCCAATTTCGGTTTAAATCACTTGCCGGGTTTGATGGTGGTGGAGGAATAACTAATGAATTGTTTAACTTGATTAAAACTTTTGCACCACTAAGTATGGATACACCAGGATTTAGGGTAATACTTCCATTACCAATTATATTAACAGTTTGCCCGGATGCAACCGTATACGAGGTTTGACCGGTAAGCGGCAGTACAATTGGGCTGCTGCTGATTATATCCTGACCATTAGCCATGTTGGCGATAAACACCAGGATTGTATATACCCAAAGAAACTTTTTCTCCATAATAGTATTTCTAATGTTTTTTGTCATTTGGAATCCATCTAGTTACTGGTATTAATTATCAGGCTTGCATTAGCGCTATTAGCTGCTTCCGGTATATTAAAGAAAGAACATCCAGGTGCTGGATTCGAGGCTTGCGATCCTACTATCCATATATATCTGCCTGTAGTACCTTCTACCTGAATGTTATAAGTTCCGGGGAGAATCTGTATAGTACCACCAACTGTTGGGATACTAAAACTGCTTTGCACGTTTGTAGTTGCGTTTGTAAATACGATGGAATAACCACTTATTCCGGCATTGTTTACCAACTGAAACGGAACGGTACACCCACCATGGGTATTTGCATATAATTGTCCATTTGTGTTAATATCATTTTGTGCAAGTGTATTGGCGGCAGCCTGCGATACTGTAGAAGAATACGTGCTTGCAGGTACGGTATAAGTAATAGGCTGCGCTGTTCCGGACCCGCAATTCTGGCTATAGAACACCTGGCTTGTTGCCACGTTGTAATAAGTGTATGACCCCGATGAACCACTATTATTTGTTCCCTGATAACTCCCATAATTATAAGAGACAGCTTTAATTATCGGAATAGTTGCTTTGCCAAGCACTTCTTTGTAAGTTCTTACCAATCTGCCAATTGCATCATATTGAAAGCGTGTAAACAGGTTATTATTACCTAAAATATAGGTCAATTCTCCGGTTTGACTGTCATAAACATAAGCTGTGGTTGATGCGGAAGTCGGTTGAAAACGGAAATCATCAAAATACAATGTACCTGCCGATCCATTATTACACCCAACAACCAGGTTGCCGCTCGCAGGGATGGCACTGGCCGGTACGGTCATTTCTAACAAATAGCAGCCATTGGCCGTTTTACTATAGGTTTGTGCTGGCGTAACCGTATTACCGCCTGATTGATAATACAGGTTTGCCTGGTTAACAGTTCCTCCGGTAGTTGGCGGCTTCACCCAAACGGAAACAGAGTAACCTTTAGTTACAGGATTTAATGCACTAATCGGCACTGTATAAGTAAAACCATTTTGCCCAGCCGCAACCATTAAACTATTGACACCTGTATGAGCTTTAGTTGAGTCGGTAACCACCGTGCCACCACCAGGCGAAATTTGAGTACTAAAGTTTCCATTAGTTAATAATACATCCTCGGCCCCGGTATAGGCTATTTCGTTGTACCTTGCAACCCCTCCCGTAATTAACACCTTACTATTATTATAACCCATTCGGGTAGCGGCGTAATTATTATTAATATCTGCGGCTTCCAGAGCCGATGAGTACACGTTGTATTGTGTTACTTGAGATGTTTTCTTCCATGCGGAATTGGCATTACCCCCATTAGTAGTTCCGTAATAATCAGCAAATGTGGAATATGGCTGGACATTGTTTGACGAAGTTCCTGTTGGCATCCACGTAAAATTCTTTTCCATCCGCCAGATATTGGATTGTGACCCATCAGTAACCAGATTGTCGGTGGGATCTGACACTGGAGCACTATTTGACCATGTTTGCACTGTAGCTGTAACAACACCGATTGGATTATTATTAGCATCGACACTAAATGTATAATTAGATGCCTGTTGACTAAGCATTTGTTTATGCTGCACTGCACCCGGGTCGTCATCATGCGTCCTTAGTCCCAGCGCAGGATATGTCAGAGTAGAGATTCCTCCATTTGTGTAGCCTGCCATGTAAGCCGGTGTTGCTACGCTTATAAAACGATTACCATATGAGTCGGTTGTTAGGGTTTGGGTAACCGCGCCAGTATAAAAATCAAATGCGAGGTTGGTCTGACTCATGCTTGTCCCGTTCTTGTAATCTATTTGAGTAGTACCTGTTTGAATAGCGGGGAAAGTTTCCAGGTTGCTCATTACCAGCATCTCATCATACTGAAGACTAGAAAAAGTACCGGTTACATGACCAGGATCAACTGATGCCCGGGACGTGCCATATCTTTCTAAAATTACGCCCATGTCATTATAGCTCACTCCGTTATAATTGCTAATACTGCTATAATTGTTATAAAGGCTCGAATAGTTGAACGTAGCCAACCTGGGTTCGTAATTATTAACTTGATTTTGAAAAGAGGTATTATCCAAATCATCATATAAATAATGATTTATTTTTTCAGTGAGTATATTTCCCTGATTATCATAAGTGACAACCCTTTTCAGATTACCAACCCTGCTGGTGTAATCCTTAATACTTACATCATGTGCTGACTGATTAGCAATAGTATAACCACTGCCAGAAACAGAAGAGTGTGCTGTGACTGTATTCGGGGCTTCATACTCATATTGTTCTAAACCCACCATCTCCGGTTTAAATACTTCGTACTGGTAAACAGTTTTACCACCAACCGGTACCGCAGTTCCGTTTGGAAGTATTGAATTATTATTAACAGCAACGGTTTCATACATCACTCCCGGGGAAGGAACCACCCTGGAAACTGCAAGCAGATAACTCGCATACCTCTTATTCAAAACGCCCTGATACCATTGATAAAAGTTAGAATAGTCATTACCTGACAGTTTGTATTTAGAACCAGAAAGAGGATTGGAAACATTCTCGTAAATATTGTTCATCCCGTTTGCCAGGTTATCCTGGTTTATTACCGGCAAAAAAGAAGTCACCCCTGAGGTACTTCCCGGGGAACCCAACGCGCAATAAGTATATGCTGTTTGTTGAACATTGCCGTTTAGATCATCCACTGTAACATTTTTCACCCTGATTCCTCCTCCATAATTCATATTACTTGTAACGTTTGGGAACAAATTGCCGGAAACAAGCATGATTGTACTTACAGAAGAAACAGGAATGTTACTTATCATGTTATTTTTTAAATAATAAGCCAGAGTAGGGTCCAGCTGAACTTTTATGTCATTCCCGGTCACGCTTACAATTGTCGCTGGCGGATAAGAACTCAGGTCAATCTCATCATAACCTTGCGTAATAGTATTGCCAAAACCGTTGCTTGTGCCCACCCGATAAAAGGCCAAGGGCCCCGTTACTACTCCCCCCGGTGAAAAGAATTGCGACAGATTAAAACCCGGGGGTACTGGCGCGATCATATCCATTGTATTATCGCTGTTCAGTTGGTTGCTACTTACAACTATGGGTGCATTCTGATTTAATACAGACCGATTATAGGTGTTGCCTTCATAATTGATATTGATATTTGCGCCTACGCTTGAAATTATTTTCCGTAAAGACCAAACATCCGTAGACACATTCGAAACAGGAGTTGTGAAACGTGCTAGATTGATGTTGCCCGGATTGGCTACATAATCAGATTTGTAACACTGCCAGCTATCATATGCATCGTAATTGTACGGAGGATTTTTTGTTTTAACAGCGGCTACCGTTGTATTAATTGAATTTGTGCCAGGGGAAGAGTTAAGAAACAAAACATTAAACCCATTTGAAACGCCTGGGGTTGGTGATAACAAAGTACAATAATACTTGCTTCCGTTAAACTGAAAAGATAAAATATCACCTATACTGAAATTATTGGGCGTTTGTACCGTAATTGTACTTAGGCCCGTTTGGTTGATGAAAACCGAATAGGTTAAACCCTGGAAAATATCAGGTGGAGAGCTTGTAACGTCTCCAAATATAGCATAAGTAGCACCTGTGAGAGTACCTTGTTGATTTGCTGGAGCATTTGTAATTGTGATATTTCCCTGATTGGCCGGACTTGTGGGATCAAGATCATATTGAAATTGTATGGGTGGTGTCATTGGCGTTCCTCCCTTTCCTTGAAAATCAACTGAAAGCAACGTTAACTTCCCCAAAAAATTTGTTGGTGTTACCGGTGAAGCTATATAAGTACTTGCGCCTGTGGGATCATAGCTATTGGGTACCCCAGGACATAACGAATAGTCATGGTTAAAAACAATTTTTCTTAAACAATTATTTACAATAGCAGAATTAGCAGCTATGTCGTAACTATCAATTACGTTTTGCCCCTGGTGTACAACTTCTGTAACAGGTCCGAGGCAAGCATTGTATGCAAAAGACATATTATAATTAGTACTGCTTGCCCGTAAAGAATTAATAGAAATATTTAACTGGTCGTTTTGAAGAAGTAAAATTTCTTTTAACCTTAAAGTTGCTGTAGGGTGAAATGAATTCACATCACCCTGACATGGACCAGTGCCCGGATTATATGTGTACGGATTATATGACTGTACCGGGTATCCTACAGGAGTACCACCCGGTCCAGCTGCGGTGGCTCCTTTTCCATCTGCCCGAAGCTCCTTTTCAAATATTGCAGTATGTGTCCGTGTTTGAATCGCATCTAAATAATATATTTCTTTTGACCCTGCCGATAAGGTTTGAAATTGACCATCAATATCAGCAGTTAAGCCTTGTGCTGGTGTATTCCATAAATAGTTATTTGCCCATTGACCGTATTCAAATTTTACCCAATATCCCCAATCGCTATTGTCTATTAAACCAGCTGTCGCACCTCGCGAAATATAATCCGGCCCTGTAATTGCTGTTAAATACCAAGTATAAGCATAAGGTGTATTTTTGTTTAAGTCTGTACTTGAAAACCCATTGGGCTGTGAATTAATTGTTTCAGAATGAATTAATTCGTGGCTACTGTATGCAGGCAAGGCATAATGGTAGGTGACACCACTTGAATTGGTAATCATAAAGCCCCCGATTTGAGTTGGAGGACAATTAGCGCGAATAAAGCCTGCTTCGTCCGGCACAGTAATAAAGCCCCTTAAAGCTGCTGTCCCGTTACTGATTTGTGCATTCGTAAAATATTCAATATGATTTGTCCCTTCCAGTCGGTTTGTTCCCACATCGTATCCATAGCCTGCATCATTATTGCCATATTGGGGGTTTCCATCAAAAGCAAGAGCTTGATCCGAAATCCATGGGTGTTGCTGCCTGTATGAATTTGAAAGATCATTAACAAACCTAAATTGTCGCGCACCGTAATTGGAAGGCTCGTTGGAAATAGGTAATTTCTCATCATAAACATCATGACTATGGTCGTTACTGTTTACTCTGCTTTGGTTATATAAAAGGGAAGAAAAAAGATATGGACGCATATTGCCGCCCAGTCCCTGGGCGGTTACTGAGTAGTCATCAAAATTTGGAAAAGTGCCCCCGGGAATCGTAAGCGGGTCGATGTTGGTGGGCGAGTTTATTGGGTCTCCTATGGAATAATTGTCATCATCCGTATCGGTCCATTCTCCCCATGTAAGATCAGGGCGATTATATAAAACGCCATTTGCACTAAAGTTAGCTGTTGTCGCGGACCAATATCGCATATAACTATAACCCAGGCTTATAGAAACAATTCCAATTGGGATAAAAATACCCTCACTATAAGAATATGAACTCATTTTGCCGGCATTGGCATTATTTACAGATGTTGAAGATCCGCCTCCGACCGAAAATGAAGGCTTCGTATTTCCAGTTGAAATTGATGCACCCAATAACGATTCTCCACCAGCCGAAATCCCCCCGCTAAAACCTGCTGATGTTGTTTTAAAATTAGTTTGTACTCCAATACTTGCACCGGCATTTAATCCGGCATATGAAGGTGATTGATAGCCGTAACTTGCGCCTGCATATAATCCACCATAAGCTGCTACTCCAATTTTCACACCCGCCCCGAAAGCATTAGCTCCAACATCCGCACCTACGCCAAACCCTCTATAAGTATCCTCGGAAAATGATAATCCAGCATTCACAGAAGCTGTGTTACCCAGGCCAACACTAACACCCGCTGAGTAGCTACTAGTACTTCCACCATTCCAATCGTTACTTGTCGTTCCTGAGCCGCCGTTCCAATCATCCGGGTAGCCATTCACATTTCTGGCAATCGCTCCCGGATTTAATGTCCACCCTAAACCAACCCAGCTCGCTTCCTCATTTGGCTGTATACCAGCATGATAAGACAAAGATAGCGGATAACTTCCTTCTGGGCCAGGCACCTCCAGCAAAGGCATATTATAGGTAAAACCGCCGGTAAGCGGATTAACCATATCGGTTGTGTCAATAGGCTCAAAGTTAGTAGCCTCGGGCGCGGTTGGCCCGGCGGTTAATGCATAAGTAATGGTGGGCAATAAAGCCTGGTTAAGCAGCGTAAGAAGCAAAAAAATAGCAATTGCTTTTTTTGTCTGGCTCTTTTTTATTTTGTTTAAAGGCATAGGGGAATAGTTATTAATTAGTCTATTGCTATATTGTTGATGTCGCTGGTTTTAAATTCAAATTTTAAATTCCCGGTATTTAAACCGAATTCATTTATATATATATTGAAAGAGTCGCCCTTGATTAACTTCTGTCTTTCAAATACTACCAAAATTTCGTTCTCGCTACCCATTCCATAGGTTTGCTGGAAAATACACTCCAAAGGCTCAACCTCTTTACCTTCATCAGGAATAGCCTTAATAAATTGGCTCATCCTAAAGGCCAGCACCTGTACCATTTCGCTGTAATCGTTAAACTTTAGCTGCCGCAATACTTCCTTATGGTTTGCAGATAAACTGAGCACAAAAAACAGCTTATTCTTAAAATAAGCTATTTTAGAGCTATCACTTTTATTAGCAGCGTCTTTCTGCCTGGATACAAGCAGTTGCCAGGGCTTGTAGGTCAATCCGATTTTAATCGGCCCAACCTGCTCATTTTTTTTTAGTCCATTTACTGAGTCGTTGGTAAATGCCAGCATATCGGATTGTTTGGTTATCTTTTTCTTCCCTCCTGAAAAAGAACAACCAGACAAGCAAACCCATAAAAAGAATACCCAATAATTGATCTTCATTATCGTTTATTGGAGGTATACTCATCGTTAATATCCTCTATAACTGACGAAGTTATATCAAGTCCCTCACGGGCATAAGCTATAGTACCTGATTGGTTGGCTATCAGGATCATTTTATAATTGTGCTTTTTTCCATATTTTGTCAAAAAGGTATTTATTTCTGAGACTATACCTTGCGTTAACTTCCCATCTTCTTCTTTGGCATTCTCTTGTATAGCATGTTGATAATCGGACAATTGCTTTTGTTTCACCTGAATAAGCTGCTTGGTGAGCTCCTGCTCTTTTGGCGATAAAGTGGCTATACTTTTTTCATATTTTTGAATAGCATATTTTACTTCATTAGTCAACGTATCAATATTTGCCTGCCAAACTTTTGCTTTTGATTGAAAAGCCTTTTTTGCTTCGGCAGAACCTTTGTATTCATTTAAAATACGCGCGGAGTCTACGTAAGCTATTTTCTCGTTTCTGAAAAAATAGTTAAATAGCAGGAAAAGAACTATACCGGAAATAATAACGTGATAGGAAATTTTTAAATAGTTAAATTGTTGTTTTTGTGTACCTGGTGTAGCTATTTTTTGCATATAAATGGATATTAATTTTATTTAGTGCTTGTTTGATAAATCTTTTATTTCCCGTTCTAATCGTAATAAACGCCCCTCTTTTCTTTTTCGACATTGGTTTTTAACATAATAATAAACAACAACAGGAAGTATAAGATTATTTTTTTATGCTCTTATGTTTATATATATTATAATATTATAAATAACAAATCGGGAGTTACCAATAGTTATCCTTGATTCATTTAAAAAGTACAAGATTTACCATCTGAAAAAAATTCATTGCAAGGCAATATTTATTAATTCAAAAAGTATCATCGAAATGTTAATTAATAGAAAATGCAACAGTTAAATATTGACCAAAGGGTACTTGGCTGTTGATCTAATCATAAAATTCAATAAGCAATCGGGTCTTTCGAGTTAGATTCCGCTTTCAAAATTTTTCTATTTAACTTGCTTAATCCGGATTGTACCTCCAGGTAATTTTTAAAGGATGGATTCATTTTAGTGATGATAGGGTTTCGATATATTGTAAATATGTAAATATTATTTATAATGCACAATAACGAAAAGCGTAATATTTTAGTTACAATATACAACTCAGATGTAAAACATTGACCTCCTCAATTTATAGAAAACACTTTTGTTTCTGGGATGAATTGGCTCAACAAAATATTCAAGTCGCCCCTTTTTTACTTTATTTTACCAGCTCCAGGTAAACTTCCAAAACCAATTTTTTATGCTCATCTGAATTTGTTCTGATACTTAAACTTTTATAAGCAATTGATCGCAACATCCCAATTTGGGGAGTGCTTTGTAGTTGTTTCAGCACTTTTGTTAAAGCAAAGAAATCTCCTTCAAAATCGAGTCTTTGAATAATAGATTTATCGGTATGATATAAAGGATCCTGCAAGGGAACTTCGCTCAGTTTTACATTTTCTTTTTCAGCAATGTTGGCAATGTTGCTAATAACATTGCTTCGATACGCTGTCGTATCTGTTTTATAAAGGCTGATAATTTTAGTTAAATTGATGTTTTTCCGTTCCAGGTAAGCAGGCTGCACGCTTAAATCACCGGCTTGGGTCAGTTGCATATTTAACTGTTTATTTAACTGCCAGGCGATTATAGTTTTCTTAAAGGCTAACTGATAACAAATCAGCATAGCGATAATAGTACCCGCTATCAGTAAATGTTCTTTTTTTAGGGGGATATTTTTCAGCATTTCAATAGTCAATTAAAATAATAAACTGCCCTGTATTTAACTCGCTATTATAGGTGTAGCTATCCATTTGTACATTTTTAACCCAGTGTTTGGTTTTTATTCGGGCCATCCATTCGTTTACTGGTATAATCTTTTCGGCTGTCCCGGTTATCCTGATCTTTCTGCCAAAAAAAACAACCTCTTTCTGCAAACGACTCGCGGAGATATCTAAAGGATCAACGGCAACCTCTTTCCAAGTAATCTCCCGTGGTAATAAAGACGCTAATTGATCGATCAACACGCTTTTATCGACTCCTTCCTCCCAGCCCAGTGTCTTCAGCAAGTCTTCTTGCCGTTGCATTTGATCTGTCAGTTTTAGCACATCGGTAGTGCTTTGCGTTGTTCTGCTTACCTGTTCTGTCAACTTTGAGTTGACTGTATTTAGCCATAAAAACAAGAAGAAGTTAACCAATAACAGGATAAATAAAAACGATAAGATCAGCAAACCGTGTACCTTCAATTTATTGGCTGCCAATTGCTGGTTAAACGCATCATCGATTGCTTTAACTCTGGCTTGGATCAGATCAAGATTTCGTGATAAGGCAATTTGAAAGGCTGCGGCGTAAGGAATAATTAATTTCTCGTGTATACCTTCATTTTCAATTTTTAAAGCAAAAGGCGATAGCGCAGCAGGATCAAATTGATAGCCTGTCCATTTCAACTGATCATTTCGTTCAATAATATTTCCGTTAAAAATAAGCTCGTTACCATAGACATTTAACTGGGAGGCGATTTGATCACTAACAAACGGGCCAAGGCTCAACGATAAAGGCTCATAACCGGCCGTCTTCAATTGGTTGATCCATTTATCAACCTCACTCTGCCGGATCACCGAAATAAAAGACTGATCTCCGGAAGCAAAATTTTGCACATAAAAATCACTAAAACTGGCATTGGGCAGAATTTTAGTGAAATTTTGCTGATCTATTTCCTCAGTCTTTTCGATTTGCCTGTTCAGCACGCCTTTGCCCGAAATATTGACTGCTACAAATGATTTACCAGGCAGATGTTTTTTTAACTCTTCAATACCACCCAGGTCAGTTATCTTTTTCTCAATATTCAGGCTATTGTTCTTTACCGAAATTACGCAAAGATTAAGGCTAATCAATCCATCCTGGCCGAGCTCCAGGTTTAGCCCTGCAATTTGGCTAATCCGGTAATATCTATCCAGTATTGACATTAAATTATTTAGCGTAAAATGGTTGGTTTAATAAATAATACAGTTACTACTTTGGAATTGGTTTTGGTACGGCTACTAAAAATCCATTTCAAAATAGGTATACGTGATAATATTGGAATACCTGACGACGTAAGGTCATTTTCATTCCTTTCAATACCTCCCAATAAAATAGTGTCCTCACTATGTACACGCAAACTAGATTCAAATTTACTAATGGCCTGTGGGGGTGGTGATCCATCTGTTGGTATGGACGTAAAATCTGAAATATTCACCTTTATGCCTAATGTTACCTGATCATCACCCGAAACAATCGGTTTAATATCAACAGACAGGTCGGCTTCCACAGGTGTATAAGTATTAGTAAAAACTGAAGTGTTTGAAGCCGCTGACGCATACAAATTTTGGGTGCTATTTTTGTAGTATTGCTTACTGCCTATGCTCAAACTTGCTGTATGCCCATTCATTGCAGTCAACTTAGGGACGGATCTCACCTCTACATTATTGTTAGACTCCATCGCCTGTATAGTTGCGTAAAAATTGGGCACCACATGCCCCAGGTTGACAGAGGTAAAACTACTTATACTGCTTAAAAAACTGTTTATACTACTGGCACTAAAGGTAAAATTCACTCCAGGGAGAACGGTACCCCCTGTTTTTACACTATCTGACACCCCCGCGGTAATTCCGGTGGCGATGGTTCTTGTCTTGGTAAAATCAATCAATGTCACCTCAATCAATACAACGGGAACCAGTTCATCCAATTGGTTAATAACGTGTTCAATTTCTCTTATCTGTGAACTTGAGCCTGATAATAAAATGGTATTCTGCTCCCTGAATTCTTTAATTTCAACTCCTTTTTTCCAGTCGGCAGGGATCATAGCCACTACGGTGTCAATAGAACGATTCTGCAAGTGGATTGCTTTAAATGCCCGCAGGCCTTCAAGTTTTTTATCGCCTATTAAATAAATGCCATTATCTGATTGAAAAGTGTAATCCGTTCCCTTGAATAACAAGCCCAAAAACTCATCGTATGGAATGTCATTCACATGAATATCAATATTGCCTTTGATCTCTGAATAAATGGAGTAATTGTACTTCATTTCCTGCGAAGCCTGCTTTACCAGGTTCAGGATTGGGGCATTGGTTGCATCCGCAGAAATGAGTTTTTGCCCATTTACAATCCTTGCAAACACACCTGTGGCACCACCCGCACCAAGCGGTGTTCCCGATGTTTTAAATGTTCGCCGAACAGAAGTTTTGTTGTCCCCGTTGATGTACAATTCTTCATTTTCCTCAAGCGGTTGAAACAGATAATAGTTATCATCAGTTTTAATCATTTTAATATCGTTGGTATAGGCCAACTTGTCCATAGCGGTTTCAAACGGAGCCGAGGCGATAAATCCACTTACTTTTTTTCCCTGAAGTGAATTCGGAACGATGACATTTTTACCGGATACCTGGGTTATTTTTTTGGCAACACTCGTAAGACTATCATTATCAAGTGTCAATGATAAAGTGCCGTCAGATCGATTGTAAGTCACTTTTATTTCCTTGACCGGAGGTTTGGCAAACTGCGCTGGGTCTGTGTAAGGAGTCACGTAAATAATAGTACCGACAACCGTAATATCCAGATTATATTTTTGCGAGAGAAAAGCCAGGATGTTGGATGCAGTAACGTCGTTTAAATTGTCGTTAACCGGAAAACTCAGTTTTGGATCGACACTTATACTTAAACTATTAGAACTGGCTATACCCGATAAGTACTGTTGCACAGAGCCATTTATCTGCAAAAACACCTTCTGATTTAATCCGGGAACGGTTTTCGCCAGGCTGTCCAGTTTCTTTTGAATAGCCACGATGCGTGGTGTTTGTTGGGCAAGCAGCTGCAGCGGGCAAATAAATAATAAGCAGATCAATACCGTTCTGGTAAGTTTTTTATACATATCGGGGTTTAGTAATTAAATAATAAGGGGAAGATTTCTTCTATAGAGGTTAAACCGGCATAAAACAATTGGAAGGCATTTTGAGCAAGCGTCTGCACGCCACGCTCATTCAACAATTCCTGGATATACATATTTCCTTTCTTTATTTCAAATGCCAGATCCTGGTCTATTGGTATTACTTCGTAAACAGCTTTACGGCCTTTATAACCAGTGTAATAACATTGATCGCATCCTTTGGTTATAAAATGCTGCTGTACCTTGGCAAATGGTTTAAACTGTTTGGGGTAAGCACTATCGTCAAACTGCGTTTGTTGTTTGCAATACGGACATAAGAGACGTACTAAGCGTTGCGCAACCGTGGTATTCAATGTACTGGCTACTAAAAATGGAGGTATTCCCATGTCAATCAAGCGCGAAACGGTACCCCAGGCCGAATTGGTATGAATGGTAGATAACACTAGGTGACCGGTTAATGCGGCCCTAATGGCCATATTGGCCGTTTCGGTGTCCCTGATCTCGCCAACCATTATTACATCCGGATCCTGACGTAAAAAAGTCCGCAAAGCCGCCGCGAAAGATAGGCCTATCGATTCCTTCAACTGTACCTGGTTAATACCTTCCAAGGTGTATTCTACCGGGTCCTCAATGGTCAGGATATTCGTGGTCTCTTTGTTGAGCAGTTTCAGCGTGGCATATAGGGTCGTTGTTTTACCAGATCCGGTCGGCCCGCTGATCAGCAAGATGCCATTAGGCCTTTTTGCTCCTTGTAAATAATTGTCCAAATCGAATTCTGAAAAGCCCAGGCTGTTGAGATCAATTTCTGTGGCATCATTATTCAATAGCCTTAAAACCACTTTTTCACCATACAAGGTGGGCAATATAGATACCCGGATATCGAACTGCTGGTCGTTATATTTAAAATTGATCCGGCCATCCTGCGGCAAACGTTTTTCGGCGATATCCAGATTGGAAAGAATTTTTATTTTATTGATCAGTGCCGGGTACTCGTCCCTTTTTAACAGATAACGTTCTACCATCATCCCATCTATCCGGATACGCACACGGCATTTATTTTCATAACTCTCGATATGAATATCACTGCTCTTTAAATTCTTGGCTTCCTGTATTAAATTCGTCAGGAAATTATCGGCATTGTTATGCAGTTGTAATTGGGCCGAACCCTGCATCGCGTTGTCCTTAATATAGTATTTGGAAAGCAGGCGTGCTATCGATTCAGCAGGTATGGGTTCAAGCTCAATCTCACTGTTCAGCAATATCTCCAGCTCTGAGGCGAGCAGGTTTTGATCAGCGCTTTGCTCACAATACAATAAAAACGAGCTATTTGATTTTGCTTTAGGTAAAATACGGTAGTGCCAGGCTTGGTCCTTGGTGAGCCAATGCAATTGATCCGTAAGTATAGTGATATCTCCCGTAAAACTCATTTTGTGATAAGGCGTAACAACCAGGCATCGTCGGTAAGGTCAAAAAGACGATACCACCAATGCCCTGCTAAAAGTAATGCAAAAATTAAGGCCTGCAAACCCGCAAGCGGAATATGATTAAATTTATTTTTAGTAACCAGGTTACGGATTAACCAAAACAATAAAATCATCAGTAAACTGGCAACATAAAAAAACAAATAATTAAGCACTGATAAATAAAACGCAATACTCAGCAAAAAAAGGATATCACCCCAACCAAGTAACGTTTGTGTTACATTGATCCATTTTTTGCTTTTTACCGAAAAGTAGATGGCGAGTATAAAAAGTTGTAAAGCTAAAAAAACAATATTAATTGCCGAAGGTACCCAAGCATCACTCATGGTTTGATGTTGCAGCTTCAGGATAAATAAGCCAGCTGTCAATAATGGAAACAAATACCAGTGTACAGAACGGCTTAGGATATCCTCCAGGAATATCAATAACAAAACACCAATACTCAGCAAATGGAACAGCAACACTTAATCGGGGGTAACTTCTTTTAGATTTTTATCCTGGTCAATTTCCCAAACATTAAACGTCCCGTTACCATTGAAATCAACTACTGCTGTTGCTCTGGCCGTAAAACCGGCATTGGTAGCGCTTACAATTTCAATACGGTAGTTGGCCCGGCCGTTTTTTGCGTCGGTTACCAGCGGATCCTGTATAAATCCAATTTCGGTAAAGTCTTTCGAGTATTTGGAATGCTCATAAAAATAGCTTTGCTCAAGTGTTTGGATGTGAGTAAGCTGGGTTTTGGCTTCTACACTTTTGGCTTTGGTAATTAAAGGCAATAAATTGGGTAAAGCCAGCAATACCAGGATACCGATAATTACCAGTACCACCAAAATTTCAGTAAGGGTATAAGCTTTAACGCGTTTTTTTAATAAAGGTATAGGCAATTTCATTTTTCAAATATGTAACTATTCTAATCAGTTCAAAAGAAAATGTTAAAAAAGATATCCGGTATCAATTTAATTGGATAGTTGTAAGTCGGCGCACACGCGGCCAATTAGGAGATTAAGTGTCTGCTGACTAATTGACTTATGATGTCCCACGGATACAGGACACGAAGAAAACACCCCGAAACAGGCGATACAAGCGATCTTTGAAAATCAATAAGTTAACATGCCGGATGGGCCACTTTGGGACAAATGGGACAAAAATTCAAAAAAAATGTATCCTGTTTTATCCAATTTTCATCTATTAACATAACTGCATCTTTCTTTTTACTCTATCAATAATAAGATATTTACAATCATCACTTCCCGATACAATAATTAATTTAATACTGACTATCAACAAGTTACATGTTTTAAGTTACAAATAAATAACAATTTTTTTTATCTACTTTTAAAATCATTTAATGTGGGAAACCTTAGTTTCCAGAACACAAATCTGGCAATCTAATCAAGTTGTTTTCCTCAAATCCCCCTATAAAAAATCTGGAAACTATGCTCCGAAGAGCATCAGTCGCCCTAAATATATTAAGCCGCCACTCATTTTTGATTATAAAACGCAAATAGAATTTTAATTTAATAGAGGATTATTAAACTTGCAGAAATTATAAGTAAATAATTATGAACGAGTATGCCCTTATTACCGGCGCGAGTAAAGGAATCGGCAGGTCTGTTGCATTACAACTAGCAGGTTTGGGCTACAACCTGTTATTAACAGCACGGTCTGAACCGGAACTGCAACAATTGGCTCAGCTAATTAAAAAAGATTACAATGTTAATGCCGATTACCTTGCTATTGACTTGTCAGAAGATGGCGCAGCCGCAAAACTTTCCGGCTGGTGTAAAGAGTCGACGTTTCCTGTATCTGTATTAATCAATAATGCAGGTTTCGGTGCCTGGGGCAATTTTGAGGAATTGGATCTGCAAGAACAAATAAAAATGCTCAACCTGAATATTAACGCATTAGTTGAGCTTACTTATTTTCTGCTGCCTGTGTTAAAGAAACAAAATACAGCATTTATACTAAACGTAGCGAGCACGGCAGCCTATCAGGCCGTTCCTACCTTGGCATTATATTCGGCAAGTAAGGCTTTTGTATTGTCTTTTAGCAGGGCATTAAGATATGAGCTGATAGATACAACTGTTTCTGTAAGCTGCCTCTGCCCTGGTCCCACGGATACCGGCTTTGCTCATCGTGCCGGTATGGATGCACTGGCCGAACTGGCGACAAAGTTTAACATGCAGCCAAATGAAGTAGCAAAAATTGGATTAAAAGGGATGTTCAATAAAAAAGCAGAGATTATACCGGGCTTTTTAAATAAGCTCTCTGCAACCGGCGCAAGGCATCTTAACAAATCACTTATCGAGCGCATTACCAATAACTTATATAAAAAATAAAATAAGTTTTGCATTTATAAATATTTCTCTACATTTGCATTGTCTACTATATCTATAGACATAGTATTTAATTGAATAATAAACAACATATCCCAACATCGCCATCCATGCAAATGCACCTATCCTCCGGGGTCATGTGTTGCTGTTGTTGTTAATACTTCCCTGGTCATTCATTTCAACATTCTGATCTGCCGGTTATAAAGCAGTTTCTCATTTATTCATATTTTTAATTTCTTATTTCATGTCAATTCTATATCCAAAGTATACCCTTGGTTCTGTAATCACCGCTGAACAACGTCACTTTTTTAACGAAAATGGATTCATCCACTTTAAAAACTTCATTAAACCCGAAACAGTTGCTGATATTATTCGTGCATCTGAACAGGTACAGCAAAACTGGATCAGCAATAACATTGAAAAAATAAACGGAGTACCAATTAAGTATGGAAAGGACCTGGATGGTACTGCTATTGTACAGCGCTTTGCATTTATCAATCTGCATCACCCAATTTTTTCTGAATTCACAAAAGATCCACGATTTAATGTACTGCTCAACCTGGTTGGCGCAGGTGCGCGTTTAGGCACTACCGAAAAAGACGGAATGGTGCTTAATCACTATGTAAACGGGCCCAATAGCAGCTTTACCAAAATGGGCTGGCATACCGATGGCTTAAGGGATATTTTCCACGGTCAAAAGCTAAACCCAATGCTCAATGTGGGTATCCACCTAAGCACCTTAAAACCCGAAAACGGCGGACTAAGAATCCTTCCCGGCACACATAAACAAAACCTGTACAGCATGTTGTTCCGCAAAAAATATTTCCTGGACAATAATGCCGATAAAAACGAAGTAGCGATCATTCCGGAAGCAGGTGACTTAACTATACACGATGGTCGCTTATGGCATCGTGTAGCACAGTCTTCTGTTATTGGCGAAGAGAGCCGCAGAAGAGTGATCTATATCCCCATTATAGCCGGTAAATATGCGCCAAAACATGAGGATAGTCCCACGGCATTTTATCAACGTTTTGCAAGCCTGGTTAAATAACAAGCGATGATTATTGCTATTATTATCGGCTACTTTATCCGGAGGAAAAGATTGGCTACCGTAAAAGTTAAGGTACTAAACTAAATATGCTAAACCACACCATAATTAAATAAGAAATTCATCATATTTAAAAGTTAGTAGCCTAAATGAGGTTTAGGCTCCGGAAGATAATCATATCTCCCCCGGCGGTGGGTTTCCGCCGGTGACTTTAACCTAACACTTATAAACATGAAAAAAACAGCAGCTATTTTAATTATCCTGATTTTAGTTATTGTACATAACCGACTATTTGCGCAAACCACTACAGGTAATCTCACCATCGAAAGCTATTACAAAGTAAAATGGGGCTATGCCGATGAGTTTATTGCTTTATGGAAAAAGAACCATTATCCGCTCCTTAAAAAACTACAGGATAAAGGCGATATCGTTAACATCAAAGCCGAAACGCCTGTTCTGCATAGCAGTGAAGACAGCCGCTGGGATTTTAAAGTAGCCATAACTTTTAAAAATGAACACCTGGCCCTGGATTACAGCATTGTTGATCCCTTTAAAAAAGACCTTTATCCCGATCAGGAAAGCTATAAAGCAGCAGAACAGCACCGCTTTGAACTGCTTATTTCACATTGGGATGCAATTGTGGAACCAGTGCCTCTGCCTTAAGAATTCTCCATATTTCGTTCTGCCAGCTATAAGATTTTGCAATAAATATTAAATATCTATTTATTCTATAGATTTAATATACTATTATTGTAAAACAGAGATTACAGATCATCCATATCCTTTTATTAATTAAAAAATGGCAGAACAAATAACAAAACAAACGGCCCTGGGCGACGCAGCCGCCAGACAATTGGCCATTGCTACGCGCACCGTTCCACAATTATCAAAAATTACCCCGCGCTGGTTACCTCAGCTTTTAAATTGGGTCCCTGTTGAATCGGGTGTATATCGTTTAAACAGGGTTAAAGATGCGGAAAACGTTGAAGTAGATTGCTCATCAAGAGATGAGCGTGAACTACCATCAACCTTTGTTGATTATATTGAAAATCCACGCGAATACAACCTGAGTGCCGTAAATACAGTGCTGGATGTGCATACCCGCGTATCAGATTTATACAGTAAGCCCTATAACCAGATCAGCGAACAGCTTCGCCTAACTATTGAAATTATAAAAGAAAGACAGGAAAGTGAGCTGATCAATAATGAAGAATATGGCTTGTTGCATAGTGTTACGCCGGCGCAAAAAATCAAAACAAGGCTTGGCCCGCCTACCCCCGACGATCTGGACGAGCTGATAACAAAAGTTTGGAAAGAGCCAGGATTTTTCCTGCTTCATCCACTGGCTATTGCCGCGTTTGGGCGCGAGTGTACCCGCAGAGGTGTGCCGCCGCCAACTGTCTCTCTTTTTGGCTCACAATTTATTACCTGGCGTGGAATTCCGCTGATTCCTTCAGATAAACTGCCTATCCACAACAATAAATCCAAAATCATACTGCTCAGAACCGGCGAGAGTCGCCAGGGCGTTGTTGGTTTATTCCAACCCGGTTTACCTGGGGAACAATCACCCGGACTATCAGTACGCTTTATGGGGATCAATAACAAAGCTATTGCCTCCT
>JABDEQ010000035.1 GCA_013286985.1 Bacteroidota bacterium
TAATTGGTTCAGGTTGCGCAGACTTTATAGACCTTAAAATTCTCAAAAATTTTCCGGCTTCGCCGAAGAGAATTAGCCGGGTTGCGGATTTTTTTGGAAATTGTTAATAAAAATAAGCCCGGCATTTTGCGGGATAAAAAGAGTGGAAAATGGCATTATTTGATAATAAAGACAGGACGAATATTGAAGAGTTAGGTGAATTTGGCCTGATAAGTCATCTTACAAAAAACATAAAACTAACCCAAAAAAGCACCATAAAAGGCGTTGGCGATGATGCCGCTGTACTGGATTTTGAGGGTAAAAAAACCCTGATTTCTACCGATTTATTGTTAGAAGGTATCCATTTTGATTTAGCTTATACGCCGCTTAAACACCTGGGTTACAAAGCTATACAAGTAAACCTGAGCGATATTTATGCCATGAACGGAACGGCATCGCAGGTTACAGTTTCTATTGGTATTTCGAGCAAATTTCCGCTGGATGCTGTTGAAGAACTATATGAAGGGATTTACCTGGCTTGCGATAATTATAATGTTGATTTGGTGGGCGGTGATACCTCATCATCCAAACAGGGCCTGGTCATCAGCGTAACCTCTATTGGCTATGCCGATGAAAAAGATGTGGTTTACCGTAATGGTGCCGAAGAGGGCGATTTGATTTGTGTATCTGGCGATTTAGGCGGTGCCTATGTTGGCCTGCAATTACTGGAACGCGAAAAGTTGGTTTATTTAGAGAATCCTAATATTCAACCCGACCTGGAAGGGAAAGACTATATTGTTGAACGCCAGCTGAAACCCGAGGCCCGCAGGGATATTGTTGATTTATTAAAAGAGATCAATGTAAAACCTACGGCTATGATTGATATTTCTGACGGCCTGGCGTCCGAAATTCTGCACATCTGCAAACAAAGCAACAAGGGCTGTAATTTGTACGAGGAAAAGATCCCGCTGGACCCGATGACTTTTGAAACAGCCCGCGAGTTTAACCTCGACCCTACCGTGTGCGCACTGAGTGGTGGCGAAGACTACGAGCTGTTATTTACCGTTAAACAAGCCGACTACGACCAAATTAAGTTTAAAATGGACATCACCATTATTGGCTACATCACGGAGCCCGCAGCAGGCTGTAACCTCATCACAAAAAGCGGCAACCAGCACCCGTTAACTGCACAAGGATGGAACGCGTTTAAAAAGCAGGAATAGATTTTTTTTCTGCACGTTCTTGCAATTATATATTGAGGCTTCTTCGTACGTCCTTGCGAGGTACGAAGCAATCCATAAGCTATGCAGATAAAGAAGATGGATCTTATTAGATGATTCATTAAAAGATAATGCTGTTTCGGGGATGATCCTTTGTAGAGATTGCTTCGTACCTCGCAATGACGTGAGCGGAAATGCAGTCCCAAAACACAAAAAAAATTAATTTGTAATTTTCTCTGTATCAATGCGTCTAAACTGAAAAACCCCTACCCAATGAAAAAAATCACAGTATTGCTGCTTTTATTTATTGCTGTAAAAGCTAGCGCACAAAAATCTGTTTTATTTAAAATGAAGTATTTGCCGCAGCATACTTACAACATTTTAATGAATATGAAAGGTAACATTAAAGCAGATTTGAGTGGAAATCAGGAGATATTAGAAAAGCTCAAAGAGCAGGGAATTACCATGCCTTTAGCAGCAGTTATATCTGCAAAAACTACCGGAACAACAAAAACCGGTGTATTAGCCGCGGACAATAGCTTTCCCCTGGCTATGACGTTCCAGGTAGAGCAACCCAGCATGATCCTAAACGGGAAGAGCACACCAATTCCTATGCAGCAGAAACCGGCGACAACGATTTATGCTCATATTTTGTCTGATGGAACAATAAAAGGAGATTCTATAAGTGGAAAAAAGGGGGATACTACTTCTGGAAAATCCGCGTTGAAAATGATGAACACAGTGCAAAAACAAATAAAATTTCCTGATCACCCGATGCACGTGGGCGAAAGCTTTACCCAGGATATCCCATTTAATATGCCAATGAATATGGGCACCAAAAGCGTAGAGTTAAAAACGGTTTATACCCTGGTAAGTATTACCGGCGGCAAAGCTTATTTTGATATGACGCAAACCATTGATATGAAGATGAATGTTCAACAATCCCAGCTTAACATTACCGGAGCCGGAACAGGCAAAATGGTTTACAGTATAAAAGATAACTTCCCCATTAGCTATGCGTCATCAATCAATATGAATGTAAACGGGGACGTGAGCTCGGTGGATGTGAATGGTACCTTTGAATTGAATATGGATTTTAAATACGATATTAATTGATGAGTTAGGTGTTGTTCAAAGACGTGATTCATACTCACCCGCATGTCATTTCGAACGATAGAGAGAAAACTTTTGCGCCAAATAAGCTTTACGTCATACTTGCCGCTCGCAAAAGTTTTCTCCTCGGTACCCTCGTTCGAAATGACATAGTTTGAGAAGATATGCTTATCGTAGTCGTTCTTTTCCGGAGTTAAACAGCCACAGTCTATCATCCCGCATAGACCAACTTGCATATAGCTAAATCATTCAAAAAAATTTATTATTTTGCAATATGGATTCTAAAAAAGGCTGCTGCGTTTATATCACTACTAATGTATCGCATAGTGTTTTATACACAGGGGTTACTTCTGATATTGTAAGAAGGGTTTTTTACCACAAAAGCAAAACATATCCCAATAGCTTTACAGCAAAATACGATTGTGCCAAGCTGGTATATTTCGCCTTTTATCCCACTATTGAAGAGGCAATTGCCGCCGAAAAAGTTATAAAAGGCGGCGATAGGGAACATAAAATACAAATCATCAATGCACTTAACCCCCAATGGGAAGAGTTATATGATGATTTGACTAAGGATTGAGCCTACTCGTCCCCAATATATTTCTGATCTATTTGCTTGTTAGCCTTCGCGCCGAGGCTTTTTATTTTTTCGGCGGTTTTGGTGAGGTTGCCGCTGCCCTCAACCAGTTTATTGAGGGCACTGTCGTATGCATTTTGGCTCAGTTTTATGTTTTTGCCGATGCTTTCCATATCGCCCACAAAACCAACAAATTTATCGTACATGTTGCCACTTAGCCGGGCAATTTCCAAAACATTGCGGTTTTGGCGCTCCTGTTTCCAGATGCTGGCTATGGTTCGCAGTGTGGCTAGCAAGGTTGACGGACTTACAATAACCACCCGCTTATCCCACGCATCACTAAACAATTCGGCATCAATTTGCACCGCAAAGCTGAAGGATGATTCTATCGGCACAAAAAGCAACACAAAATCGGGCGAATTGATCTGGTACAGATCATGATAGTTTTTGGATGACAGGTTAAGCACATGCGCGCGGATTGATTCGACATGTGCTTTTGAATATAATTTACGATCCTCTTCGGTTTCGGCATTTACCAAACGTTCATAAGCGATTAATGATACTTTTGAATCGATAATCAAATGCTTATCATCCGGCAGATCAATAATGGCATCGGGTTGTAGCCGACTGCCGTCCACCCCATTCAGGCTGGCCTGCAAACGGTATTCACGGTCTTTCACCAGGCCAGATCGTTCTAAAACTTTCTCTAATATCACCTCGCACCAGTTGCCTTGCTTTTTGTTGTCGCCTTTTAGAGCTTTGGTCAAATTTTGCGCTTCATCGCTAATCTGTTTGTTAAGTGCCATCAGCAGGGTTATCTCTCCGCGCAAAACATTTCTTTCGTCTGATTCAGCTTTGTAAACCTTATCTACCTTATCTTCAAAAGCTTTAATGTTTTCCTTTAGCGGGTTAAGTAAAATATCCAGATTGGTGCGGTTGGTTTCGATAAAGTTTTTTGATTTTTCGTCGAGCAGTTTATTGGCGATGTTCTGAAACTCGCGCTGAAAATTATCGCGGATCTGCTCTACCTCTATCTTTTGCTCCTGAATTTTTTCCTGCTGCGATTTGTAGTATGATCGTGCACTTTCTAATGATTGATTGGCCGCGGCCAGTTGGGTGCGTTCGTAAAGCAGCTCATCCTGCAGCCGCCCTTTTTCTTCTTTCAGCAGATTGGTGATACTTTCTTTTTCGGCGATGATGCCCAGGGCATATTGCTGCGCTTTTGCCAGCTCAATATTCAGCTGGTTGTTTTCATTTTTTAACCGGGTTATATCATCGGCAGAAACACCGTCTGCTTTGGGCTTTTTCAAAAATAAAAAAACAGCAATTAAAAGAATAGCTATTGCAGCGGCGAGAATATACACATCCATTTTGATAAAAATATTAGCAAAACTAAGGTATGAAATTAGTGATTAAAAAAATTATAGCGATGGGTTTTAAACCCATCGCTATAATTTAATTATTACAATATTTAGAGATATTGTCGCCGGCCTGGTCGCTGCCCAGTTCAAGTGCCTTTTTAAAATCCATACAGGCGTGTTTGTAATCTTTTAACTGCACCATAATAACGCCACGGTTATTGTAGGCATCGGCAAATTTAGGGTCAATTTTTATAGCTGTATCGTAATCTTTAACAGCTCCGTCAAAATCACCAAGGTTACTTTTTGCCAGTCCCCGGTTTAAATAAGCGGCAGTATATTTTTTATCAATTTTTATACTGATGGTATAATCGTCAATCGCCGTTTTGTAATCTTCCAGGTTAAACTCATTATTTCCGCGTTCATAATAACCATCCGGATCTTTGGGTTGCAGGTTAATGTATTCGGTGCAGTCGTCAACAGCATCGGCATAAATATTAAGCTTGGCTCTTGCCAGTGCCCGGTTATAATAAGCGTTGGCATAGCTGGGATCAATGGTGATGGCTTTGGTATCGTCCAATATTTCGCCTGCATAATCCTGCATGTCATATTTCACAATACCCCGTGAATACCAGGCATTTAAAAAGTTGGGGTTGAGTGTAATAGCGGTATTATAATCGACAATGGCTCCTTTAAAATCTTGCCCTATGCGTTTGGTGTCGCCCCGGTTACTGTAAAAAACCGGGTCTTTTGGGCTCAGTAATACCGCCTGGTTTAAATCGGCCAGTGATCCTTTTAAATCCTTTTTTTGTTTGGCCAGCCCCCTGTTGTTGAATGCCGATGCGTTGTTTGGGTTTAATTTTATTACCAGCGAGTAATCTTCAATAGCATCATCGTAATTATTGAGCGCATATTTTGTGCGGCCACGTTCCAGGTAGGCATCTTCATATTTAGCGTTTAAAATAATAGCGCTATCCAGATCAGTTAAGGCGCCGGTATAATCTTTCAGCTTAAATTTTGTGCTGCCTCTTTTATAATAAGCGGTACTATTGCCCGGCTGCTGAACAATGGTTTTACTAAAAAATTTAACAGAATCGGCATACAAAGCGCTATCGCTTTTTGCTGCTGATGGTTGTGATTGGGCAAGCAGGGGAATGAAAAATACAACAAGTAAAAATTTTTTCATGCTTGAAGCACAGGGATTTAAGCCGAATGTAATAAGTATTTTACAAAAAACAAAAAGCCGGGTAATATTTACTGCGCCTTTTCGACTCTTAAACCAACGTCATTAACTTCATGCAGGGGATTATCGCGCATGTTTTGCTCAACGGTAAAGGTATAGGTGCCTTTTGCCGGGAATTTATAATTGGTTTGAAACGGCAATTGGTAATTGTACAAATTACCCGACCCTGTTCCCAGCCATTCGCCGGCTTTGTTGGCCAGCTTTATTTCGTAGCGACGTATTTTTGTTTTCTTATCAGGATTGATGCGGGTAATAAGCACAAACATATTGGAGTACTTATAATCGGCCGTAACCCGCAGGTTCATGTATAAATTATAAGGAATTTTTTCGTCGTCAATTTGAACCTTAAAGTTAAACTTGTTGTTATAGGTCCAATTATGATCAGCAACCTGGCTGTGCTGATCAATAATGGCGTTTTTATCGGTACAACTGGTTTGTGATAGCAGCAAAGCCGCAAATACCGGAAAGAAAAATAGTTTAAATACCCGTTTCATTATTGATTATCTGGAGTGCCTCCCGTGTTTTTATCACCGCGGTTATCGGGGCGGTTTTTGTTTCGGTTATGGCGGAATTTTTTGTGTTTGTTAGGATTATTACTTTTAACCTCGCCGTCGGGCCGCTCCGCGGCAATAGGTTTTACTTGTTGCGGGTTTTGTACAGGCGCTGCTGCCTGAACCCTTTGCGGTGCATTTTCCTGCTGGCCGTTTGATTTGTTCTTGTTGCGATTTTTGTTTTTCTTCTTATTGTTGCTGTTGTTATTACGACGCTCATCTAAACGGGTTAAGCTATCCTGGCCCACAACGTTTTCGTAATCTAAAATTTTAACCGGCTTGGTTTCAATTTCTACTACTTCTCCCAAATCAGGCGGAATAATGCCGTCCTTGTTCATCTTTTGTATTTCTTTAACCCGGTCAAGCGTTAGCGGCACCCACGATTCTTCGCGCGGATAACTAAACCACATCATTTTTTTAAAGATGTCGGTTTTTTGCAAACGGGCATCGCCCTTTTCGGTTTTTAAAACATTTACATTATCAGGGATGTATTTAAGCGCATCCATGTAAGTATCCAGCTCATAGTTAAGGCAGCATTTAAGTTTACCGCACTGGCCGGCCAGTTTTAAAGTATTTAGCGATAGGTTTTGATATCGGGCAGCCGAGGTTGAAACCGTTTTAAAATCGGTAAGCCAGGTAGAGCAGCAAAGCTCACGACCGCAGGAGCCAATACCACCTAAACGACTTGCTTCCTGCCTCATGCCTATCTGCCGCATTTCAATACGAATGCGAAACTGCTCGGCCATTTTCTTAATCAGCTCCCTAAAATCAACGCGGCCTTCGGCCGTATAATAAAAAGTGGCCTTAGTTTTATCGCCCTGGTAGTCCACATCGCTTAGCTTCATGCTCAGGTTGAGCTGTAGAGCCAGCGTGCGCGATTTATGCATGGTTTCCCATTCCAAATCTTTTGCGGCTTTCCATTTTTCCACATCGGCCACGGTGGCTTTGCGGTATATTTTTTTGGCTACATCTTCTTCCTTAACGCGGCGTTTGGTCATTTGCATGCGCACCAGTTCGCCGGTTATGGAAACATGGCCCACATCGTAACCGCCGGTAGCGGCTTCAACAACTACCAGTTCACCCGCCTCAAGGTAAATGTTATCATTATTAAGGTAAAATTCTTTGCGTGATCCTTTAAACTTTACTTCAACAATATTAAAAGGCTTATAATTAGTTGGCATATCCATGTGCGAAAGCCAATCGTAAACATCCAGTTTGCTGCAACCATTGGTAAGGCATGAGCCATTACTTTTGCAGCCCGCAGGTGAGCATCCGCCCCCCGTTGAGCAACTTCCACATCCCATAATTAATTTGATATATTAGGTGTCCGCATTTTGGCGGATCGTTTTATAATTTAATACTTTTATAATCTGTAAAGATACATCTAAAAATAAAATTTTAGGGTTAGCATTTCGCTCCACATGATAATGGGCTTTTTCGAGCTCATTTATAATAGCCTGCGACTGATCAACGTTCATCACATTGGTCATTTTTTGTGCCGTTTCCAGCTCCTGTGCAGGTAAATGTACCAGGCTGCCTGCTCCCGACAGGAGCAAACAACACTCACGCAGAAAGCTTACGCCGTATCGTAAAAAATTCTTTTGGTTCTCGCGGCCCATCTTTGAAAGCTGATCCACAAAGCCCATTACTTCAATACCCTTGTTGCCAAAGCATAGCCTTAGCCATTGCACAAAACTGGTATGGTAGCCTTTGGTGTCCTGTTGCAGCATGCCCAGCGCTTCGGTTAAATTGCCGTTGCTCAGGTAGGCGATTTCAGCTGCCGCATCTTCCGTTTGATTATATTTTTCGATCAAATGATCCTTAATATCGTTATACGTTAGGGCGGGAATTTTGATCAGCTGCGTGCGCGATAAAATGGTATTTAAAATCTGATCCTGATTTTGCGCCACCAGGATAAACAGTGTATTGGGCTGCGGCTCCTCAATAATTTTGAGCAGCGCGTTACCCTCTCTGTCCAGGTATTCGGGTAACCAGAGGATTAATATTTTGTAGGCCGATTCAAACGGCTTGAAGCTTAATTTTTTTATAATTTGATGGCACTCGGCAATGTTGATATTTGCCTGTTTGTTTTCGGCATCCAGGTAATCGCGCCAGGTATCAAGGTTCAGATAAGGGTTGGTAATAAAAGCCTCGCGCCATTGTTCAATAAAGGTAATGGCTGTATCGTCCTTGTGTTTGGCAAAAAAAGGATAAGAAAAATGCAGATCGGGATGCATCAGCTTCTGATACTTTCGGCATGATGAACACTCGCCGCAGGAATCATCAGTCTGCTTGTCCTCGCACGACAAGTATTGTGCATAAGCAACAGCAAGCGGCAAACTGCCAGAGCCACCCGGCCCCAAAAACAATTGCGCATGACTAACACGGTTCTCTGTCACCGAGTTAATCAGCCTTTGCTTTATCGCATCCTGTCCAACTATTTGCTTAAACTGCATTGGTGCAAAATAAGGAATAGATTTGAGATCTGAGATGTGGGATATGAGATTTTGGTGTTAGAACAAGTAAAAAGAGCAATTTTTTAAGAAAAACAAAAAAACTGCTCTTGGGCATAATGATCAGGGGTGGATATTTGCAGGAGCATTGTTTCACCAGTTACATAATTTAACGCACGAATTTGTACCGATAACAACTATCTTTGATAATATGAAAATTGCGGTCTCATATCTCACATCTTATATCTCATATCTCGCATGCGAATAATGGCTTTTGATTATGGCACCAAACGCATCGGCATAGCGGTTACTGATCCGCTAAAGATCATCGCTACCGGTTTGGATACCATACACCCTAATCAAATTATAGATTACCTGAAAAAATACCTGCAAATCGAACAGGTTGAACGCTTTATAGTGGGCGAACCTAAGCAAATGGATAATACGCCCTCACAATCGGCCATACATGTGCGGGGCTTTGTAAACCTGCTCAACAAAACCTTCCCGGAGATCCCCATAGAAATGCTCGACGAGCGTTTTACCTCCAAAATGGCATCGGCCACTATAGCGCAAAGCGGCATGAACAAAAAACACCGGCAAAATAAGGAACTGGTTGATACTATTTCGGCAGTGATACTGCTGCAATCATGGATGCAGGAAAGGTTTTAGGTCAATCCCTTTCGTTCTATGGTGAATGAAAAAATGCGCCTGCGGCGCAAAATATTGGTAGAACATTGTTATAACGGATTTTTGCGTGCTGTAGGTACGCCACATACCCGTGTATAGGTTTCGTACCGCTGGCACGAAATGGTTGTTGGTTTTTTTATCTGCTACCGATATTTGACTCCGTCGGAGTCTTTATTTTGCAGATAACCCCCGCATTGTCAAATCCCCGTTACAGCGCTTTAACAAAACGGCACAGTATCAGCATAAATACAACAATCCGCTTATATTTGGCATTTATCCATTGCACATCAAAATGAAGAAAATTCTCATTGCTTTTTTTAGCTGCTCCACCCTCATCGCGGCAGCACAAAATAAAACTACCGAAAAGCTGGTTCCCTATGTAAGACCCATTATTGGCACGCAGCGCATGGGTCACGTTTTTCCGGGTGCTACCGTTCCTTTTGGTATGGTACAGCTGAGCCCCGAAACGGATACCCCGAGCTATGAACTGAACGGGCATTATAACCCCGATGTTTATAAATATTGCGCGGGCTATCAGTATGATGATAAAACTATTGTTGGTTTTAGCCATACACACTTCAGCGGGACAGGCCACTCGGATTTAGGCGATTTTTTGGTGATGCCTACTGTTGGCAAACTGATGCTAAATCCGGGCACCGCCGATAAACCCGGCAGCGGCTACCGCTCGGCTTTTTCGCATGCCAATGAAGTAAGCGAAGCCAATTATTACAAAGTAAAGTTGGATGCATCGGGTATTATTGCCGAAATGACTACCACCACCCGCGTGGGATTTCATCAATATACCTTCCCGAAATCAGATAGTGCGCATATCATCCTCGACCTGATGGCCGGTATTTATAATTATCCCGATAAAAACGTATGGACCTATTTAAGAAGGGTGAATGATAGTACCATTGTAGGTTATCGCTTAACCAATGGCTGGGCGCGTACCCGTGCATTATATTTTGCCATGACCTTTAGCAAGCCATTTATACAAATGGGCTATAAAAACTATAGCAAGCGCGAAGTATACGGCGGCTTTTGGGGTAAGTTTAACCATGTGCCCAATTTCCCCGAGATTGCCGCCCGCCAGCTAAAGGTTTGGTTTGATTTTAAAACACAGGAAAACGAAAAAATTAAAATAAAAATGGCCATATCGCCGGTTAGTATGGACGGTGCTTTGCTGAACCTGCAAACTGAAGCGCCCGGATGGGATTTTGACAAAGTAAAGAACGACGGCCAGGCACAATGGGAAACCGAGCTGCATAAAATTGTAATTGAAGGCAGTAAAGACGATAAGGAGAACTTTTATACCTCTATGTACCATGCCATGATTAACCCAACCGTTTACATGGATGTGGATGGTAAGTACAAAGGGCTTGATCAAAACATTCACCAGGCTGATGGTTTTACAAACTATACAACCTTTAGTTTATGGGATACCCACCGCGCATTGCACCCGCTGTTTAACATTATCGAACCAAAAAGAAATGCCGATATGATACAGAGCATGCTGGCCCATTTTGACCAAAGTTCGGAGCACATGCTGCCTGTATGGAGTAACTCGGCTAATGAAAACTGGTGCATGAGCGGTTACCATAGCGTAGCTGTTTTGGCCGACGCAGTGGTAAAAGGTAATGCCCCTTTTGATGCCAACAAAGCATTGGATGCCGCAGTTACCACCGCCAATCACCGTACTTACGAGAGTATCGGCGATTATATTGATATGGGCTACATTCCTGATGAAAAAGATGATAACTCGGTATCGTCAACATTGGAATATGCTTATGACGATTGGGCCATTGCCCAGATGGCTAAAAAGCTGAACCGTATGGATGTATATGAAACGTTTATAAAACGCTCGCAAAACTGGAAAAATGTGTTCGATCCGCAAAGCGGGTTTATGCATCCTAAAGAAGCAGATGGCACCTGGCGCAAAACCAAATTTGATCCATTTACTACCATTGGTATGGGCTTTATTGAGGGCAACGCCTGGAACTATACCCTGTATGTACCACATGACCCGGCCGGATTAATAAAAGCGATGGGCGGCAACAAACGTTTTGTAACCTATATAGACAGTCTGTTTAGCTACGACCTGCCGGATAAATATTTTGCTGAAACAGAAGATATTACCAAAGACGGTATCATCGGTAACTATGTACATGGCAACGAGCCATCGCACCATGATGCTTATTTGTACGACTGGACCGACAAACCCTGGAAAACACAGGACAAGATCAGGATGATATTAAAGAAAATGTACAAAAACACACCAGACGGGTTAGGCGGAAACGATGATACCGGCCAGATGAGCGCCTGGTATATTTTTAGTGCCCTGGGCTTTTACCCGGTAGCACCTGCATCAGATCAGTATGCTATTGGCAGTCCGTCGGTTTATCATGCGGTTATCAATATGGAAAATGGCAAAACGTTTACCATCAACGTAAAAAACCAGAGCGATGAAAATGTTTACGTGCAAAAAATACTGTTAAATGGCAAACCACTTACCGGTTACTTTTTAAACCATGCCGATATCATAAATGGCGGCGAGCTTACCTATGTAATGGGGCCAAAGCATATTTAGTTGATTAAAAAAACATACTAATAACCTCGTTGTTTGTTCGATTGAAGAACAAGCAGCGGGTTGTTTTTTTATCTCCCATGTCATTTCGAACGAGGGTACCGAGGAGAAATCTTTTGCGCCATGCATAACGCGCTTTGCATAGTCCGTATAGCATATCTTAAAAGATTTCTCGTTACCACTCGATGACAAGTTGGATGAGATCGCTTAGCTTCTCTTACCTAACCAGCACTACAGCAGCACTTCCCGCCGGAACATTTACTACAAACGATTTACCGTTAATGGTTTTTTGTTCGGACGATGCCGTGTTAAAGCTACCATCAGCATTTACGGTACTGCCGGCAAAAGAGGTTCCTGTAGTTGATGTAACGTCAGGAGCCAGCAAGCGGTAAACTAAAATATTGTTGGCCGTTTTATCAAGCTGTATGGTAAAAGCAAAACTTTCGGTGTCTTTATTGATGAGCGTTACTGCATAGCTGCCATCGGGATAAATACAGGCATGGGTGGTGCAATTATTAAAATCGCGCGGATTAAAAATAGTTGCCGGGATAACCTTGCCATTAACCGCGCCATACTTAAATGCCAGCATGGCATAATATTCGGGCCGGGCGCTTACTTCGCCGTTATTCATGGTTATAGGTGTATAGGCGAACCGTGCGGGTCCACCATGAAAATTCACGCCCTGCCCATTGTTTTCGGCTACGGTCCACATAAAATCAAGGGCCCAAAGCGCCGAGGCAAAAGTATCGCTCACACCCGGTTTTCCACCGCCAAAAACGCTGTTACACTCTGATATCCGGTACGGAATGCGATATTTTGCCGAAATATTGGAAAGCTGTACCAGGTAACTGTCCAACCTCGGATCGGCTGTCAAAATATTTTTGTCGTTGATAGACGGATTAGAAGCTGGCCCGGCTGCATAATAATGACTGTCAATTAAATGGATATTAACATGTTCGCTGCCGGTGAATGAACTTACCCAGCCTGGATTAAACGGGGTAACATCGGGTCCGGCAAAATGTACGCCGTTGGTAGCTTTTTTAACCGCCAAAAAATAGCTGTTCCACTCGGCCAGATAGTTGGCAAAAACATAGTTCGGTGTACGAAGCTTTAGCTTGAAAACATCAGGCTCGTTGCCCGATTGTAAAACGTACAAATTGCTTTTAAGCGTTTTGTCAATATAGATAGCTTCTTTGGCGGCAGTGTCTGCATTAAATTTGCCCAGGTTAAGGCCAAAAATAACCGGCCAGCCAATAGCTTTTGAAAAAGCAGCCAAATGATCAATATCAGTAGTAGTAAGGGCGTTCGCCGGGGTTGATGAATTACGTTCGCTACCGGTCCACTCCACTTCATCGCTGCTGTCGCCGCCAATTCTTAAAACGCCGGGACCCAGGTTTTTGATGAGCTGGATGAGTATGGTATTGTTTTCGTTTAAAAAATCGGGGTTTTCACCGAATATGCCGGTTTCATAACTCAGGCCTTCAAAAGCAGGTGAAACAGGATGCCCCGGCATATTGCCGTTTACGTTTACCGTAATAGCAACAGCCTTCCCCGGTGGGGGTTTTATCTCCAAATCTCCTTTATTGCAACCTGTTAAGCTGATAGCCAATATGATGGCTAACCATTTTCTGTTCATTTGTTTGGGCCGATGACCATGGGGAACCATAGTCTGCTAATTATCAATAATTTAAAACGAGGTGCAAAGTTGCAAAAAAATTAAATCATCTAAGTATTAGCAAATTGTTAAGTTGTGCTTGTTGACGCACAACGGCCCGGTTTAGCTTGCCAGGCAAAGCTCCTGGCTGGTCAATTTGTTTACCATATCTTTTAGCAGCGTACGTGCGCGGTGCAGCGTAGTGCGCGATAACAATTCGCTCATGCCCAGCCGGCTGCCAATTTCCTGGTGCGAATAACCTTCAATGGCGTACAGGTTAAATACAGAGCGATAGGTTTGCGGCAGTTTCTGAATCATTTTTAACAGATCCTTTACCTCCAAACCATGGGCATTGTACCCGTTGCTGAAAGCGCTGCTGCTTTCAGGAAACTCATCAACCAAAATCATTGGCTTTTGCTTGCGATAGCGGGATATGGCACAGTGAACCATAATTCGGCGTATCCAACCCTCTAAATTTCCTTCGCCACGGTATTTGTGAGCGTTGTTAAACATTTTTATAAAACCCTCCTGTAAAATATCCTGGGCTTCGTCTTTATCATGGGCGTAGCGCATGCAAACAGCCAGCATCCTGGGCGCTAAGGTTTTGTATAAAAGCTCCTGTTGTTTCCTATCGTTTTTCAGGCAGCCTTCCCACATTTCGGCTAAACGGGTGTCGTTGGTAATCATGTTGTTGTGTTTTGTAACCCTATGCCAATATTGATACCCATATTGCAAACAATTGATTTTCAGCCAAATAAATTTTTGAACATCTACGAAACTGTTCGTTTCCGAACGGTTGGTGATACAAAGGCGAACGGTTTAACACTACAGACCTATCTACATTTTGTCATTTCGAACGAGGGTACCGAGGAGAAAACTTTTGCGCCCAGCAATGACGACGAACAAAGTTCGGTCTGCATAGTCCGCGTAGCATATCGCAAAAGATTTCTCTCTATCGTTCGAAATGACAAGAGGTAGGTGGCCAACAAACCACCCCCAATTAAAATCCACCATAAAAGTTTCCTAACTTTGCCGCATCCGGGATAAAAACCCGGCAATAGCATGATTAAAGAAATTGAAATAGTTTGTCCGCCCGGACAGCAGGATGATGAAGCTGTTTTAAAAAAGATAGCAGCATTAGCTCTAAATATATCGTCGCAGAAAATATCAGCCATAAAAACTCTGAAACGCTCTATTGATGCCCGTGGCCGTAAGGTGGTTTTCCGCATGCAGGTACAGGCATTTGTTGATGAAGTTTACCAGCCCGAAACCTTTACCGTTAATTATCCTGATGTAAAAACAGCCAAACCGGTAATTATTATAGGTGCTGGTCCTGCCGGGCTATTTGCCGCTTTGCGCTGCGCGGAGTTAGGCTTAAGGCCCATTATTTTGGAGCGGGGAAAAGATGTTAAACAACGCCGTCGGGATTTGGCCAATATCAACAAGCAGGGACTGGTAAACCCCGAATCAAACTATTGTTTTGGCGAAGGCGGTGCCGGGACCTATTCGGATGGTAAGCTATATACCCGATCAACCAAGCGGGGCGATGTAAATGCGGTATTGAAAACCTTTGTGGCCCACGGCGCAACGGAAGATATTTTGGTTGATGCACGACCACATATTGGCACCAATAAGCTGCCTCAGATTATCACCTCTATAAAAGAAAGTATTTTAAACGCCGGTGGCGAAGTAGTTTTTGATGCCAAAGTAGTTAAGCTATTGGTGGCGTTTGGAAAAATAAAAGGCGTTGAACTGGCAGGCGGCGAAAAGATAATGGCTGATGCTGTGATACTGGCAACGGGCCACTCGGCACGGGATGTTTTTGAGATGCTGCATCACCAAAACATCTTGATTGAGGCGAAACCCTTTGCTTTGGGAGTACGTATTGAGCATCCGCAGGAAATAATAGACCGTGCGCAATACCATTGCGAACTCCGCGGACCTGATTTGCCTCCATCCTATTATAATTTGGTAGAGCAGGTTGATAACCGGGGCGTGTTTTCATTTTGTATGTGTCCCGGCGGAATCATAGCTCCATGTGCAACCGAGGCTGATGAAATTGTGGTAAACGGCTGGAGCCCATCGAAAAGAAATAATCCATTTGCCAACTCGGGCACGGTAGTGCAGATTAATATGGAAGATGTGGCGGGTGATGATAGTGATCCGATGAAGATGTTGCGCTTTCAACAGCAGATAGAAAAGCTGGCCTTTACTGCCGGTGGCGGCAACCTGGTAGCGCCGGGCCAGCGGATGGTTGATTTTGTGGAGAACCGTATTTCGGCCGATTTGCCCGCAAACTCCTATTTGCCCGGTACAAAAAGCATCGCCCTAAAAGAAATTTTACCCGGCTGGATCAATGAGCGGCTGCGGAAAGCATTGCCCGTATTTGGCCGCAAAATGAAAGGGTATTATACCAACGAGGCTATTTTGGTCGGCGTAGAATCGCGCACATCGTCGCCGGTTAAAGTACCGCGGGATAAAGAAACATTACAGCATCCGCAGGTAGCGGGATTATTTCCTTGCGGCGAGGGTGCAGGTTATGCAGGTGGCATCATTTCTGCTGCAATTGATGGGATTAATTGTGCATCGGCAGCATCAAAAATAGTATAGTATCATTATGACAACATCAGAACAACTGGCGCAGGAATTAGAAAAAATATTATTTGGCGAACCCTGGTACGGTACGCCGGTTTATACCCTGCTGGATGGGATAAGTTTTGAGGCCGCTTTTGAAAAGCCTGCCGGATCGGTACATAACATTGCCGGAATTGTGCTGCACATGCTGGCCTGGACCGAAGAGGTGCTTGACCGCATGAACGGACTAACCGCACAATCACCCTCAAGCGGCGACTGGCCCGAGCCAGGTGAACCCATCGAGCAAAAATGGCAGAATTATGTTAGTGATCTGAAACTGCTTAACGTAAATTTGCTGGGTGCAATCCGGAATTTCCCCGAGGAAGAATGGGACCTGCCCGTAAAAGACGAGCGCAATATCGAGCCAGGTACCGGCGTAAGTTTTAAGACAACGGTAGAGGGATTGATACACCACGATATTTACCACGCCGCGCAAGTGGCACTGTTAAACAAAATTATAAATGGCTGATAAAAAAACATTGGTATTAGGCGCAACCACCAGCGAAGGCCGGTATGCAAACCTGGCCTCAAACAGGTTGGTAAGCAAAGGGTACTCCATTGTAAATGTTGGCATGAGGGATGGCGAAGTAGCTGGCGTGCCAATAGAAAAACCCAAAGTAATACACACAGATATTGATACCATAACCCTGTATATTGGTCCGCAGCACCAGGAAGAGCTGTATGATTATATTTTAAAAACTAACCCCAAACGCATCATATTTAATCCCGGTACTGAAAACTCAAAACTGCGCCGCATGGCCAATGAACAGGGTATTGAAACCGAGTACGCCTGTACGCTGGTATTGCTATCGGTTGGAGAATATTAGGGCAACAATAAAAACGATACCTTGATAACTAAAAATTATTGAGTACGGGTGTCCGAAAGATGAAGATTAATTTATTCAAGGTTGTCATCCTGATCCGCCCCATGGCGGAGAAGGATCTTCTGCGTTATACAGGCCGACGATGTGCATAATCCGCTTTGGTTGTTGAAGAAGATACTTCGCTACCCATGACATCTTTGGATAACCTAAACTAATAGAAAGGCCCTATCGGGGTCAAATATTAGTAGAAAGAAAAATCAACAATCATATCGTGCCATCGGTACGAAACCTGTATGCTGGCATGTAGCGCACCTACAGCACGCTAAAAATGATCGTAATAATATTCTACCGATATTTTGCACCTACAGCGCATCATTGTCATTGCACTTTCAAAGTCCTCCGGATTTTAATACTCAGTATTACAATTCGGAAGGTAGTGAAAGATGTCAGAAATTCTTTTTGGCGTTCGAAAGCTCAAGTATTATTAAATTACTTTTTCAATTCTTCGCAAATTTCTTTTATAGAGACGCTTATCGGTTTAAATTCAATGCCGATGGCTTTTTTGATTTTGCTGTTATCGTAATTGCGGTTCATGCTGGCTGATTGTGCCGATACCTTATCCAAAAAAGGGTCTTTGCGGGTAATGGCGGCAATAAATGCGGCGCCCCGCCAGGCAAGCTCCATCATCCACGGTTTGGCATAAATAGCAGGTGGCTTGATACCGAAGCCCATAGCAATTTCGGCGGTTATTTGCTGGAAACCCCTGTTTTCTGCGTTGATAACATAGCGTTCGCCGGTGATGTCCGAACCCATCAAGTCAATCATACATTTGGCCACATCAGCCACATCAACAAAGCCTGAGCTGCCTGCAGTATAAAATTTAAGTCCTTTACGAACAGTTTCAAATAGTTGCCCGCTGCCGTTGGTCCCCGCACCGGCTCCGATAATGAGCGATGGATTAACAATTACAGCATCCAATCCTTCGGCAATACCGCGCCACACTTCCATTTCGCTTTCCAGTTTTGATATAGCGTAACCATCTGTTTCGGTAGCCTGATCCAGGTGATGATTTTCGGTAATCAGATCGCCGGGTTTGGCCAAACCTATAGCGGCAATTGAGCTTACATGCACCAGCCTGATATTATTTTGCATACACAGGTTTACCAGGTTGGCAGTACCGGTAACATTAGCGTTGATCATGGGCATTTTATCGGCCTGTTTTAAAGAGACCCATGCGGCACAATGATAAACTTGTGTTACATCATTAAGGGCATCCTCCAGCGAAAAAAGATCCATCATATCGGCATCAGCCCACTCAATTTGCTTGCTGAAAGGTGATAAAACCGCAGGAATTACAGACGTGCTCCGTTTGGTGCAGCGTATTTGTTTGCCTTGCTTTGCCAGCTGCAAAGCCAGCTCGGATCCTAAAAAACCTGTTGCCCCGGTAATTAATATCATGTTTTCGATGAATAGACGCAAATGTGCAGAAATTTTAGCTGAACTTGAAAGGTTGATATACAGATGCGGGGAAATCGATTTTAAAAACTTTCTGGCGGCTTTTTCCATAGCGATGGGTTTTAAACCCATCGCTATAGTAGCAATTATCATAACCAACTCCGTTCTCGCTCACTAAATTGATGAATATTTTGACAGCAAATTTTTAAAAACGATTTCCCATATAGAGATGCCCACTATTGTGACAAACAAGATATCTCCAACTAAAATAAAAAATCCGCACATTTGCACATCAACATATCTGCACATTCACAACTATGTCGTTATCTGATTTTTTTTCCCCTATTGACCAAAAGAAGATAATCCCTAAAAATGGATATTACACCAGTCATTTAGGCAGTAAGATTGAATACTTTGCAGAAAACTTTCCCGATCTGGAGCAAAAGGTAGATATCGCCATTATTGGTGTACAGGAAGATCGTAACGCAGTTAATAACCCCGGCTGTTCTCTTGGTCCCGATTATGTGCGCGAAAAACTGTATCAGTTAAACGAAGGCAGTTACAAAACAAAAATTGTTGATTTAGGCAATATCCGCCAGGGTGCCACGGTTACAGATACCTACATTGCTTTAAAAACAGTGGTAAGCGAACTGATAAAAAAGGATATTATCCCGGTTATTATTGGCGGCGGTCAGGATTTAACCTACGCCCAGTACATGGCTTATGAGCACCTGGAGCAAAAGGTTGATTTGGTAATTGTGGATGCTAATTTTGATTTGAACGACGATACCACAATTGATAGTATTGAAACAACATCAACATCGTATTTAAATAAAATATTTCTGCATAGTCCCAATTTCCTGTTTAATTACAGCAACCTGGGTTATCAAACCTATTTTGCCAGCCAGGATAGTTTGCGGCTAATGGAAAAACTTTATTTTGATGTGCATCGCCTGGGTGAAATTACGGGGAGTATATCGGTTGCTGAACCTATTATCCGCAATGCCAGCATGATCAGTTTTGATATGGGTGCTATCAGGTCTTCGGACGCAAGGGGAAACGCCAATGCCAGTCCCAATGGTTTTTACGGCGAAGAAGGATGCCAGATTGCAAGATATGCAGGCTTCAATGATAAATTAACCTCTATCGGCTTTTACGAATTTAACCCGGCTTATGATAGTAATGGCCAAACGGCTATGCTACTGGCGCAAATGATATGGTATTTTATTGATGGCGTTTATAACCGCAAAAAGGATTTTCCGCTTAGTCCTAAATCACAATACCTCATTTATAAAACCAGCTTAAAACACAAGGACCATGAGCTGGTGTTTGTAAAAAGCAAAAAATCAGACCGTTGGTGGATGCAGGTGCCTTACCCAACAGGCGGCTCAAAGAACGAACGCTTTCACCTGGTACCCTGCCTGTATGCCGACTATAAAACGGCAGTTTCGGGCGAAATGCCCGATCTTTGGTGGCGTACCTATCAAAAATTAAATTAAAAACATAATTCATTCATTATTTAAACGTTATCACACCTTATAATCCGCGAGGAAAGAAAAGAAGATGAAGAAAATATTTTTATGTATTGCTGCCCTGTTGCCGCTTATGGCTATGGCTCAGCAACCTGAACCATTTGAAATTAAAAGCACTGTAGGCCATTTAACCACCCCGGCCAGGGCTTATCTGATATATCAGCTGGGTGCAAACCGGGTAATTGACTCGGCCGAGATTACCGCCGGTAGTTTTGACTTTAAGGGGAGTATACTTAACCCAACTCCGGCGCTGATTGTTATTGATCCGTTTGGAAAAGGTTTGGATAAACTGGATACCTCTGCCGATAATTTGAATTTTTATATTGATAAAGGTCAGTTTGCCATTAATGGGAAAGATTCAATAGCAAGGGCGCAGGTTACAGGCTCAAAAATAAACGACGAAAACAAAGCCTTAATGGCGCAGCTGCAGCCAATAATTGTAAAGGCGAAAGAACTCAGTGCCGAAAAAAGCGCAGCAACCCCGGCTCAGCTAAACTCGGCCGAGTTTCAAAATGCAATGAATGCCAAACAACAGGAATTGCAGGTAGAGCAAAAAGCGGCGCTTAAGATATTTATATCGACCAATCCGGATAGCTATCTAAGTCTGCTGGCTTTATATTCAGTTGGCGGCCCATCGCCCGATCCGTCTGAAATAGACCCGCTGTACAATTCCCTGTCCGACAGGATAAAAGGTATGGAAGCCGCAAAGCGCCTGAAAAATTCGCTGGATGCATTAAGGGCAACTGCTATAGGCACTCTTGCACCCGATTTTACGCAAGCAGATGTGAATGGCGTTCCGGTAAAGCTATCGTCATTTAGGGGAAAATATGTTTTGGTTGATTTTTGGGCATCATGGTGCGGCCCGTGCCGCCAGGAAAATCCTAACGTAGTTAAGGCATACGCCCGTTTTAAAGACAAAAACTTCGCTATAATTGGCGTGTCATTGGATAAACCCGATGGCAAAAACGCCTGGCTGGCGGCTATTCAAAATGACAATTTAAACTGGACACAGCTATCTGACCTTAAATTCTGGAACAATGAAGTGGCTGGAATATACCATGTAACCTCTATTCCTGCCAATTTTCTTATCGATCCAAATGGCAAAATTATCGCCAGAAACTTAAGAGGCTATGATCTTGAAAAAGAACTTCAGGCGGTTTTAGGAGACTAATTACTGGCTGTTACTCAATACAGTTAACTATTGCAGACAATGTTTTTTTAATTGCCAATAATATTTTATTTTGCGTTAAAAATCAACTGATGAAAAAACTATTATTAATTATAGCGGCAAGTGTGCCAGCCATTGTATTTGCCCAGGACGGGAAATACGTAGTGACCGGCTCATTAAATGCTTCATATAATGCCCCCGGCAAAGTATACCTGGAGCATAATGTAAAAGGGAAAAGGGTTACGGATTCCGTAAATATTAAAGACGGCCAGTTTCAATTTGAAGGTACTATTGGTGCATCGCCTCAAATTGCTGCACTTGTTTTTAATAACAAAGGCACCGGGCCCAACACTCACGATTACAAAGAAATTTATCTGGAGCAGGGAAAAATTACGATTACAAGTGCCGACTCATTATTGAGCGCTAAATCGGCGGGCACCAAAACCAACGAAGAAAATGAGCGCTATAATGCCGCCATGAAACCGATAAATGATGATTATGATCTGTTAGAGGCAAAACAAAGCGCTGCTTCAAAGGCGGATAAAGAATCGGAAGTTTACGAGAAAGAATATAACAAGGCAGAAAAAGCCATTGAAGCGCGTGAAAATGCCATCAACAAAAAATTTATACAGGATAACCCCGATTCATATATTAGCTTAACTGTTTTACAAAATTTTGCCTACGGAGCCGATTATGCTGACATTGCGCCATTGTATAACGGCTTATCGCCGGCCATAATGGAAACCGATGCAGGAAAGAAATTTGCAGAATTGCTGCCGCGCATAAAGGCAGTAGCTTTAGGCGCTACAGCTCCTGAATTTGCAGAGGCCGATACCAGCGGAACGATGGTTAGCCTGTCATCATTCAGAGGTAAATATGTGCTGATTGATTTTTGGGCATCATGGTGCGGCCCTTGCCGTCATGAAAACCCTAATGTGGTAAAGGCATTTAATCATTATAAAGGACAAAACTTCACTATTGTTGGTGTTTCGTTAGACAGACCGAATGCAAAAGACAAATGGCTGAAAGCTATTCATAAAGATGGATTAACCTGGACACAATTATCGGACCTTAAGTTTTGGAACAGCGAAGCCGCAAAACTGTACGCCGTACAGGGCATCCCTCAAAACTTTTTGCTTGATCCGAATGGTAAAATCATCGCCAAAAACTTAAGGGGCGATGATCTTGAAGAAAAACTGGAAGAGCTTTTCGGGAAAATATAATTGGTCATTAAGTCATTAGCTAAAACGGCGTAAGTAGGTTTTCCTCTTACGCCGTTTTAAATTTACAATAACCCTATACCCATCCTTCTACACTAACTCAATGACCTAATGAACAATGACCCGATGAACATCTTCTAAAGAAGATCAAAACCAATATCTTTTCTAAAATACATGGCATCATAATAAATGCGGGCAGCATCGGCGGTGGCCTGCTGCAGGGCGGTAAACATATTATCCTGCAAAGTTGTTACGGCTAATACCCGGCCGCCTGATGTTTTAATATCTTCACCTTCCAGGTAAGTTCCGGCATGAAAAACCTGCGATTCGTGAACATTTTCAATACCGGTAATAACTTTATCTTTCAAATATTCACCCGGATATCCACCGGCAACCATCACTACGGTAGCAGCTGTTTTTGGAGAAATAATTAATTCTTTTTCGTTCAGATTGCCTTCGGCTACGCCAGATAAAAGATCAACAAAATCTGATTCTATCCGCATCATTACACTTTCCGTTTCCGGATCGCCCATGCGGCAGTTATATTCAATTACCCAGGGCTCGCCATTGCAATTCATCAGGCCTATAAAAATAAAACCTTTGTAAGGGATGTTTTCTTTTTTCAATCCTTCAACCGTTGGGATGATAACCCGTTCTTCCACCTTTTTCATAAAGGCAGCATCAGCAAACGGTACCGGCGAAACAGAGCCCATACCACCGGTATTTAAACCGGTATCGCCCTCGCCAATACGTTTATAATCTTTGGCTTCGGGTAAAATTTTATAATTACTGCCATCGCTCATCACAAAAACCGAAAGCTCAATACCCTGCAAAAACTGCTCAACAACAACGCGCGAGCTGGCATCGCCAAATTTGGCTTCAGTTAGCATTTCTTTTAGTTCCTGCCGGGCTTCCTCTACACTCATACAAATCAGTACACCTTTACCAGCGGCAAGGCCATCAGCTTTTAAAACAATGGGTAAGCCAATAGTTGCAAGGTATTCGGAACCTTCCTTCAAAGTGTCTTTTGTAAAAGTTTTGGATGCCGCTGCCGGGATATTATGGCGAACCATAAATTGCTTGGAAAAATCCTTGCTGCCTTCTAACTGCGCGCCTTCGCTTTGCGGGCCCACAACCGGAATGTGTTTTATTTGCTCATCGGCCAGGAAAAAATCGTGAATACCTTTAACTAAAGGCTCTTCGGGACCAACCAGTACCAGGTTGATATGCTTGCTTAAAGCCAGTTGCTTAATGCCTTCAAAGTCGGTTACCTTTACATTGCAGTTGGTGCCGTACTTACCGGTACCGGCATTGCCGGGTGCTATGAAAAGATTTTCACATTTTTTACTTTGAGATATTTTCCAGGCAAAGGCACTTTCCCTTCCACCCGAACCAAGGAGCAGGATATTCATGGGTCAAAGATAGATTTTTAGTCCGAAAGTAGGTAAAGCCCGGATACCGGAAGATGTTGGCATTATTTCACCAATTAATTGAAAGCCTATTAGTTTCCGCTGTGTTTTACCGGCGGGGCCGAATTGTTTCGATGCCGAAATAATCTTATCTTCACCATAAAACAAATGCCTCAATGTCGCGCCGATCAGATAAGTACGAAAAATTACCCGTGTATCAAAAGGCACAGGAGTTGTTTGACCTGGTTGAGGTAATTGCCGAAGCATTGAAAGAAGATGAGATGAAGGAGCACCTGGCGGCCCAAATGTTTAGCAATGCTTCACTTATTCAGGCCAAAATTGCGGGTGCCGAAGGGGGAGGGCTATACACGCTGCGTATGCAGAATGCTGTTTTAATAAAATTAGCCTGCCAGGATATGTTTAATGCCATATCCTTTGCCTCCATGGTAAAAATAAATGAAGAGGATTATGTTGACCTGATGCGTGAAAAGGTAAACGAATTCAGGCTGGTTTTTGTGGATTGGATCCGCAGTTTTGATAAAACTTACGACATACCGGACAACTGGGCCATTCGCTTTGATGCCAGTACGCCCGAACAGGAAAAACTGGAGGAGCTGATGTTTGATGAGGATCGTTTTTTTAACGATTTTGAAGATGAAGATGGTGAAGATGACGTTGATCCGGATAAAGATGTCTGAGGTTTTTTTGCCGCGATAAGAGGGGTCCTGTTAAAAAAAATAAAACCTGTAACCTTATAGCCATATTCTTCGTAGAATAAAAAATTTGGCCCATAATTAATTTAAACTACTATTTAAACCTTTAAAGCAACCCTGATTATATGCTTACTGAGCAATTGCAGACCCCGGCCAAACACCAGGAGATTACCAATGTCGACAGGCGTACCAATTTATCGCACGAAGAGTTTATAAATGAATATGTAAAAAAGGAGCTTCCGGTGGTGTTAACAGATGCCGCAAAAAACTGGAAGGCCATGAAAGATTTTACACCCGCATATTTCAAAAAGCATTACGCGCATATCACCAAAAACATACATGGCATTAGTCACAACATGGCCGATTTTGTTGACATGATGCTAACCTCTACTGAAGAAGACCCTGCACCCTACCCTTTCAATTTTGATGTAAAAAAAGTATTCCCTGAACTGATGGAATACTTTTTACCCGAGATTATTTATGGCAAAATGGATCGCATTAACCATAAACTAATGCCCAAACAATTATTGCAGGGAACTACCGTTTATGAAATATTTTTTGGCGGCAAAGGCTCAAGCTTCCCGTATCTGCATTTTGATGCGTTGTTTATGCACACGCAAATAACACAGATATATGGGTCGAAAGATTTTATTATGTATCCGCCTGAATTAACACCCAATATGTATCCGTTTGAAGATAACCCGAAGTTTTCGCAGGTGAATTTTCTGGAGCCGGATCATAACCGTTTCCCGCTGTTTAAAGAGGCAAAACCTATTGAGTTTACCCTTAACCAGGGCGAAACGCTGCTTTTCCCATCGGGCTGGTGGCATACTACCAAAATTACCGAGCCTTGTATCTCATTGGGCCGTGCACAATTGAACGGGCATAATTGGGACGATTTTATTAACGACCGTTATGTTAACTGGAAGAAAAAAATATCATTTGCCGCCGCCCCGGTATTAGCCTACGGAAAAATTGTAGGCGGAATAATGAACGCCACAGCAATAATGAGCCATTATGACAGGCAAAGT
>JABDEQ010000036.1 GCA_013286985.1 Bacteroidota bacterium
ATTGGCGATCAGCAATGCGGCATTGTTACTTTTTTGGCAAGCGGATTTGAAGCAACGGCTATAAAAGACAAGCTGGCAGAAAAGCAGATCAATGTATCGGTTGGCCGCGCCGAATCGACATTAATTTACATGGACAAATATCATTTAACCAGCGTGGTAAGAGCATCGGTGCATTATTATAATACCGAGGAGGAAATATTGCTAATGTGTAATGAACTGGTCCTGTTGCTAAAAGCCATGGCCACCGAAGTTTAACCTAAATAATACTCCGGCCGCCGGTCGTTTAAAAGGTCGTTGAACGCAGTAAAATGTTTATCGCGGGTTAGCGCCGGATCAATTTCAAGTGTGATAATCCGCTCTTCTGTTTTGCTGGCCTGTTCAATGGGTTCGCCGGTAAAGTTATACAGTACCGAGCCACCGGTAAAAGTAAGGGTTTGGGTGCTGCCATCTTTCAGTTGGCGGATTTCCGTCCCGCAGCGGTTGGTTACTGCGACAAATACCTTATTTTCCAATGCACGAGCCGGCAAGCCTATTCGCCAAACGTCTGATACCAGATTTGATGGGCAGGCGATTACATCGGCGCCTAATAAGGCCAGGCTCCTGGCAGCTTCAGGGTAACGCCAGTCGTTACACACCATAATACCCACTTTGCAATCCTTTAAAGGATGCTCCACCACAAAAAAGCCAGAGTCGCCCTCATTGAAGCATTCTTTCTCGCGGAAAAACAGGTGGGTTTTACGATATGATTTTATTTCACCATTTGGCAGCGCTATTAAAGCGGCATTGTACACATTATCGCCGTTTTTTTCCACATACCCGGCAATAACCATAGCCTGGTGTTCTTTTGCCAATTCTTTAAAAAAAGCAATACTATTGCCGCTCATATCTTCGGCAGCATTTAGAGCTTCATCCCTGGTGATAAAGGAGTATCCCGTTGTGCAAAGTTCGGGCAGCACAATAATATCAGTTTGTACATCTTTTAACAGGGTGCCTATTTGTTGTAAATTCTGAGCCACATCGCTCCATACGGAGGTAAACTGAACCAAGCTGATATTAACCATAAATGCTATTTTAAAAAAAGGATAAAAGGCCTCAGCCCTTAACTTTCAATCTCGGGTAAAAGAATCCTGAAGGTTGAGCCTTCGCCTTCTTTGCTTTCTACTTCAATTTTGCCTTTGTGCTTGTCAACTATTTGTTTAACAATGCTCAACCCAAGCCCGGTCGACTGTTCGCCATTAAGTCCGGGTCTGCCGGCTTTAGTAAAGGGATCAAAAATAATAGACAGCTTTTCCTTTGGAATGCCAATACCGCGATCTCTTACTTCAATAATTACATGCCGGTTATTTTTGCCAAGCGTGATATCAATTTTCGAGTTTTGCTTTGAAAACTTTAGCGCGTTTCCTATCAGGTTATCCAAAACACGCTGAAATTTTTCCATATTGATCATGGCATAAGCCGGACTGGCACGGCTTATCAATTCAATATTCTTAGTATCTTTCTGTATTTTCCAGAGGTTGGCAATATCAATCAAAAATTTGTTCAGTTCCGTTCTTTTGGTTACAAACTCAATTGTATTTTCATTTCGTGCTGCCTCAAGCAATTCATCAATAATACTCCGCGCCTTAACACACGATGCTTTCATCATATCCAAATTCTCCTGAGTATCCTCATTAATTTCGTCCATTTCCATCATCATGGCAATTGATTCAACGGCGGCAATAGGGTTCCGTAAATCGTGCGCAACCAAACCAAGTAGCTGGCTTTTAAACTCACTGCCGCGTTCAATCTCCATGTTTTTCTCCCTTATCTCAATCAGCTGTAAATAATAATTGGCTTTGTAGGTAAAAAAATACCTCGAAATAAGATAAAAACCACACAATAAAATGAACGAAATAAGCTGGTTATAAAGCATTTCTGTGTCAAATGCATGACTGTGAATCAACAGCGATGTAAACAGCATTTCAGCTGCAATCATTAGTATGATAGTTTCAAAATATTCAAAAACAAACAGAATACTTACAACAACAAGCGCTATAAGATATAAGGTAAGTGCATTGCGCGGATCAGATGTTGCTATAAAGCTCGAATACATACCACATGAAACAAGGTACAGCGCAAACGAAAAAACAAAAAACGACATTATGGCAGACGTCTTCTTAGTTTTTCCAAAACTTTCGATCAAAATGTTGCTTAATAGATAATATAAAACACTGCTGATGATAAATACCCAGTTGGCCACATTAAACTCGGGAAAATTCTCGGCTTTGGTAAGGCTAAGCGGGAATATAAAATACATTGCCCGTATAATAACGTTCAATGTTAAAAAAATAACGCTGGCAATACGCACCGACAGCAGGTTTTGGCCCGTATAGTAATGACGATAAGCAGCTTTGTACTTACCCGGTAAATTTTTAAAAGATGGCTTATCCAAAGAAATAAGATTACATAGGTGCACCCAAAAATAGGTATTATTTACTAATTGTTAAACGTTAATTGTCACATTTTCAAGTAATGACAAATTAACGGATTGTTAAAATTTTGCCCGACAATTTATCAGTTACTATGTACTGGCAAGGGATTTGATCGAAAGGTACGGATTAGGTGGAATGGTTGATTGAGTGCGTCCGAACATTGATTTGGGCTCAACAAAGTGACCTTCCGGCCAATCTTCAAAAAACAAAACTATGAATTTTAACAATTTTACCATAAAGGCACAGGAAGCCGTTCAAAAGGCTTCAGAAATAGCGGTTGGTAACCAGCAACAGGCTATTGAAACAGCACACCTGCTAAAAGGGCTATTACTGGTTGATGAAAATGTTATCACCTACTTATTAAAGAAATTAAACGTTAACATTAATCGCTTAAACGAAACACTCGATCAGCAGATCGCCTCGTTTCCAAAAGTTAGCGGCAGTAATGGATATTTGTCATCCGGCTCAAATTCGGCGCTGCAAAAAGCAAATTCTTATTTAAAAGAGTTTAAGGATGAGTTTGTATCTGTTGAGCATATTTTATTGGGAATTTTATCAGTAAATGATAAAACCAGCACCGCTTTAAAAGATTATGGTGTTAACGAAAAGGACCTCAAAAAGGCCATTGTAAGTTTAAGGGGTGATAATAAAGTTACCGATCAAAATGCGGAGGCTACCTATAATGCTTTAAATAAATATGCCCGTAACCTTAACGAATACGCAGAATCCGGTAAACTCGACCCGGTTATTGGCAGGGATGAAGAAATAAGGCGCGTAATACAAATATTATCTCGTCGTACTAAAAATAACCCCATACTGGTTGGTGAACCCGGCGTTGGTAAAACCGCCATTGCAGAGGGCATAGCTTTCCGTATTATAAAGGGTGATGTTCCCGAAAGCCTGAAATCAAAAACGGTTTTTTCTCTTGATATGGGTGCCCTTATTGCAGGCGCAAAATACAAAGGTGAGTTTGAAGAGCGTTTAAAAGCAGTAATTAAAGAAGTAATTCAGGCCGATGGCGAGATCATTATGTTTATTGATGAGATCCATACCCTGGTTGGCGCCGGTGGTGGTGAGGGAGCGATGGATGCTGCCAATATATTAAAACCGGCTTTGGCCCGTGGCGAATTAAGGGCGATTGGTGCAACCACTTTAAATGAATATCAAAAATATATTGAAAAGGATAAAGCATTAGAACGTCGTTTCCAAATGGTTTTGGTTGATGAACCAGACACTGCCGATGCGATATCCATATTACGTGGTTTAAAAGAACGTTATGAAACCCACCACAAGGTGAGGATTAAAGATGAAGCCATTATTGCTGCGGTTGAAATGTCGCAGCGCTATATTTCTGACAGGTTTTTGCCCGATAAAGCGATTGACCTGATGGATGAAGCCGCTTCTAAACTGCGTTTGGAGATGGATTCTGTGCCGGAGGCTGTTGATGAACTGGAACGCCGTATTATGCAGCTGGAAATTGAGCGCGAAGCTATTAAACGTGAGCGCGATGACAAAAAAGTAAAAGAACTGAGTGAAGAAATTGCTAATCTTTCTGCCGACAGGGATTCTTTGCGTGCCAAATGGCAGGGTGAAAAAGATATTGTGGATGGCATCAACCTAAAAGTTGAGCAGATAGAAAATTATAAACAGGAGGCAGAACAAGCCGAGCGTGCCGGTGATTATGGCAAGGTTGCCGAATTACGCTATGGTACCATAGTAAAGGCACAGCAGGAAGTTGAACAGTTAAAAGCAGCTTTGCTCGAAAATCAGAGTGACAGCCGCATGTTGAAAGAGGAAGTTACTGCCGATGATATTGCAGGTGTAGTTTCACGCTGGACAGGTATTCCGGTTTCCAAAATGATTCAAAGCGAGCGCGAGAAATTGCTGCACCTGGAAGAAGAGCTGCACAAACGTGTAGCGGGGCAGGAGGAAGCGATAGAAGCTATAAGCGATGCTATCCGCCGAAGCCGTGCCGGTTTACAGGATAAACGCAAGCCAATTGGTTCGTTCATATTCTTAGGAACGACCGGTGTAGGTAAAACAGAATTAGCTAAAGCTTTAGCCGAATACCTGTTTAACGATGAAGGCTCAATGGTGCGGATTGATATGTCAGAATATCAGGAGCGCCACGCAGTATCCAGATTAATTGGCGCGCCTCCGGGTTATGTGGGTTATGATGAAGGCGGGCAGTTGACCGAAGCAGTACGGCGCAAGCCTTATAGCGTAATATTGCTGGATGAGATTGAGAAAGCACACCCTGATGTATTTAACATTCTGCTACAGGTTTTGGATGATGGACGCCTCACCGATAACAAGGGCCGCGTGGTAAACTTTAAGAATACCATCATCATCATGACATCTAACATCGGCTCAAATATTATCCAGGAAAACTTCCAGGACTTTGATGATAGCGATAAGGATGAAGTAATTGCCAAAACAAAAAATCAGTTATTTGATTTATTGCGGATTACTATTCGTCCTGAGTTTTTAAACAGAATTGACGAGATCATTATGTTTACACCGCTTAGTCGCGATGAAATTACAGAGATTGTGAAACTGCAATTTAAACAAGTGCAGCAAACCCTTGCAGAAATGGGCGTAACCATCGATGCCTCAGAAGAAGCGCTGGACTGGCTGGCACAGTTGGGCTATGATCCTCAATTTGGCGCAAGGCCGCTAAAACGGGTTATTCAAAAGAAAATACTGAACGAATTATCAAAACAGATATTAGCCGGCAAAGTGGATAGAGACAGCAAGATTAAGCTGGATATGTTTGATAACCAGTTTGTGTTTTTGAATGAGAATAATGTTGAGGATGCAGTGAAGTAATTTTAATGCGGCAGCCTTGCACCGTTTACTATTTATAGAAAATATAATATAAAAGCCATCTTCGGATGGCTTTTGTTGTTTTGGCTGCAATCAGTTCATTCTATCCAAGCAAATTATTATTTTAGAGGCTAAGCATTAAAACAATGACCAACAAGTTTACCGTTCGCCCAATCAAACCTGAAGATACCCCGGCTGTTTTGTCTATTTATGCACCTTATATTACTGATGCCGTAATATCATTTGAGTATGAAGTTCCTTCAATAGCTGAATTTGCAGAGCGGATAAACACCATAACCAGCGAATATCCATGGCTGATATGCGAGTATAATAACCAGGTTATTGGTTATGTTTATAGCAGCAAACACAGGGCGCGTACGGCTTACCAGTGGTCGGCGGAATGCACAGCATATTTAGCGGCGGATTTTCACCGCCTTGGTATTGCCCGGATATTGTATCAGGCATTGTTCAAAATTTTAAAGTTGCAGCGTATTATAAATGTTTATGCCGGCATAACACTGCCCAATATCAAAAGTGAAGAGTTTCATAAAGCTATGGGTTTTTACTTGATCGGTACCTATAAAAATGTTGGCTATAAATTTAATAAATGGTATGATGTAGGCTGGTTCCAGCTTGATTTGGCCGGGCACGTTATCAATCCACCTGTTCCAAAATCTTTTCCAATGGTAACAGAGACAGCTGAATTTAAAGCTATTATAGATGCTGCTAATGCGGAATTGGGCAATATCAGGCGCATTGATTAATCGGGAATATGGTTTTTAAAAAACAACAGTTGTTTTTTGGGGTTATCAGATAAACGCTAATAAAGAAATCGCCATGCAAACATATAACAATCTGGTGGAGGCCACCAACGACCTGATGAAAAGGGGATATACTGAAAACCTGAGTCTGGAAGGCGATACAGTTGATGATAAGGAAAAGAAAATTAAAATGACCGCCGATGATTTTGAGATCGACGAGTTTTATCGCTTTGAGGGGGCCAGCAATCCTGATGATATGTCAATCATTTATGCGGTAAACTCACCGAAATACAACTTAAAGGGTGTACTGGTTAATGCATTTGGTACCTATGCCGATACCAGTAAGTCTGCCATTCAGGCTAAGCTGCACCATTACCAGGTAAGTGATCATTTAGAAGGTAACGACACAGGGAAGTAGTTGCTTTTATGCTGTTTTATATTGACAATCACATCTTTGCCAATAACCCTTTTCCCCGTGCCTGTATCCCGGCAGAACCATTACGCATTAGGAATTCGATTTGGTTGGCCAGTTCTTCCTTTATCCATGGATAGCGGTGGCGCAGGTTAAACAGGGCCTCTGATGCAAAACATTTTACGGCAACTTTAACTTTAGGGTCAATCATCCAATCGAAACATTGTTCAACAACCGGCTCCAGATCCACTATAGCCAGTTTGTCCTTTATTGGTTTAATAGCTTTAGGGGCAGTTATGTGCATCAATATTTTGGCATAATGCCTTTGGCAGCTCGGATGTTTTACCTCTTTAATGCGCGAAAGTAAATATTCCAGTTCACTTTGATAACGGTCGGGGCTCTGCAAAAAAATATTTTCCAATATCCATGCCGCTCTAAAGGCTATATCTTTATCAGGATAAAAGCTGAGGTCAATCAAATCGCGCAAAGCAAAGTTTTCTTCCTTCAAAATGCGGCTCAATTCCAAAACTTTCGTTTTGCCAATAGTTTTTGATATTTGTTTGAGCAGCTCGTCCATAAAAGATATGCTAATTTGAAAATTATAATTTGAATGCTATAATTTGCTCATTTTCAAATTTTCAGACCAACAAGTGCGCAAATCATATTCTCTATCAACAAAAATTCTACCTTTGCTTTCCGTTAAATCAAAGTTTACACATGGTTAAATTCAACCGTTTCACACTGGACAATGGCCTTCGGGTGCTTGTTCACGAAGATCATACTACCCCGATGGCGGTGCTGAACATTTTGTACGATGTAGGTGCCCGCGACGAAGATGCCAGTCAAACCGGATTTGCCCATTTATTTGAGCACCTGATGTTTGGCGGTTCTGTAAATATACCCAGCTATGACGAGCCCCTGCAACGTGTAGGTGGCGAAAATAATGCCTTTACCAGTAACGATATTACCAACTATTATATCACCCTGCCTGCTGTTAATTTAGAAACTGCTTTTTGGCTGGAGAGTGACCGTATGCTTAGCCTGGCTTTTAGCGAAAAGAGCTTAGAGGTACAACGTAACGTGGTGATTGAGGAGTTTAAACAACGTTATTTAAACCAGCCTTATGGCGATGTTTGGTTAAAGCTAAGACCAATGGTTTATAAAAAGCACCCTTACCAATGGGCTACTATCGGCAAAGAAATTAAGCATATTGAAGATGCCCGGATAGAAGACGTAAAGGCATTCTTTAAAAAACATTATAACCCGCAAAACGCCATTATGGTTGTTGGGGGAGATGTGAAAATCGAAGATATTAAACAACTGTCTGAAAAATGGTTTGGATCTATCCCGGCAGGCGAAAAGTACCATCGTAACCTGCCGCAGGAACCCGAACAGCATGATGAGCGCCGGAGTACAGTTACTGCAAAAGTGCCTTTGAATGATGTTTACATAGCATTTCAGATGGGAGCAAGGCTGGATGAATCATACTATGCTGCCGAACTAATATCTGACATATTATCGCGCGGCAATTCATCAAGGTTATATCGCAACCTGGTAAAAGAAAAGCAACTATTCAGCGAGGTACATGCTTACATGAGCGGAAGTTTGGATAAAGGGATGTTTGTATTTGAAGGTAAGCCGCTTGAAAACGTGAGCACAGAAACTGCCGAAGCCGCAATTTGGGAGGAACTGGAACACATTAAAACTGAACTAATACCGGCTGACGAATTGACCAAGGTTAAGAATAAGATTGAATCGACCATGATATTTTCAGAAATGGCGCTGCTGGACAAAGCGATGAACCTGGCCTCGTTTGAATTGCTGGGCGATGCCGACCTGTTGAATCACGAGACAGAAAAATATCTGGCAGTAACAACCGAAGAAATCAAAGCATTATCGAACCAGTTATTTAGACGAGATAATTCATCAACACTTATTTATTTGGCCGAAAAAGCCTGAAGCAATGACTATAGACAGAAAAAATGCTCCTGAATTCAGGACTTTCGATAATATGAATCTGATAAAGCCTGCCCATCAAAAACTGGACAATGGCTGTAATGTTTTTTGTTTCAACTCCGGCGATCAGGAACTGGTTAGGATAGAGTGGGTATTTGAAAATCAGCGGTTTGATAAAAATAAGCCTTTACTAAATGTTGCAGTAAATACCATGCTTACCGAAGGCACCGGAAGTTTAACCGCAGCGCAAATTGCGGATAAAGTTGATTTTTATGGTGCGTTCTTACAGGTTGATTATGGCTACGATCATTCGCAGGTCACTTTATACAGCCTGAACAAACACCTACAGCATACTTTGCCGGTTATAAAGGATGTTTTGACTGATTCTATCTTTCCAGAAAAAGAATTGGAAACATTTATCCGTAATCAGCAGCAAAAATTGCAGGTTAGCTTGCAAAAGAACGATTTTATTGCCCGTCGCATTTTCAACAAAGCTTTATATGGCGATTCTCTGTACGGTTTAGCGGCGGATAATGATAGCTACAAAACGCTTCACCGCGCCGATATGCTGCATCATTTTAAACAAATGTATCAGCCATCGAATTGTACCATTGTTATTGCGGGTAAAATTGAGTCGGAGATATTGGAATTAATAACCAATACTTTCGATAAGGACTGGGTTAATTCTGCCGAATTATCAGACGTTAGTCAGCCTGAATTAATAGCATCGACAGAACATTTTTATTTTACCGAAAAGCCTGATGCCTTACAATCAGCTATCCGTATGGGCTTGTCGGCAATAAACCGTAACCATCCTGATTTTGCTGCACTACAGGTTTTAAATACTGTTTTGGGCGGCTATTTTGGCTCCAGGCTGATGGCTAATATCCGCGAAGATAAAGGCTATACTTACGGTATAGGTTCGGGCATGTCATCATTAAAATACGGTGGTGCATTGTTTATTGCTACCGAAGTGGGTGCGGATGTTTGTAATGCAGCTGTTAATGAAATTGAAAAGGAATTGAACTTATTGCAAACTGAATTGATCCCCGAGGACGAGCTATCCCTTGTCCGCAACTTTTTATTGGGGTCGTTGTTAGGTAGTTTAGAGAATGTTTTCTCGCATGCTGATAAGTTTAAAAACCTATACTTTGCCGGCCTGGATTATAGCTACTATGACCGTTACGTAGAAACTGTTAAAACGGTATCAGCTGAACGTTTGCAGCAACTGGCCAAACAATATTTAAACTTTAACCAGTTTTATAAAGTTATTGTAGGGAAATATTAAGCTATTTCGGAATTCGGAATTTCGATTTCGGAATGTGTTATTTGAGGCGCTGACAGATCAGCCTTGTTTTGAATTGTACGCTGTCATTAAAAGGCAATTTTAATGCACTACGTTTCCAAATAATAAATAAATCCGCAATTGAAATTCCGAATTCCGAAATAAATAGTATCTTTGCCCGGCAAATAACAAATATTTGCCATGCAATTAGACCCCCAGAAATTTGTCGCCGAAGGATTAACTTACGACGACGTTTTACTACTCCCGGCTTATTCAGAAGTTTTACCGCGCGATGTTGACACCAGCTCATATCTTACCAAAAAAATAAGAATAAATATTCCAATACTGTCTGCAGCAATGGATACGGTTACTGAATCGGCTTTAGCTATTGCTATTGCGCAGGCCGGAGGGATAGGTATTCTGCATAAAAACATGACCGTTCAGGCACAGGCTGATGAAGTACGTAAAGTAAAACGTTCAGAAAGTGGCATGATCCAGGACCCGGTTACCCTGCACGAAGCTTCAACGGTGGCTGATGCCGTAAAAATAATGCGCGAATACAGAATAGGTGGTATTCCTATCATTGATGGCGCACATAAGCTAAAAGGCATTATTACTAACCGTGATCTTCGTTTTCAAAAGGAAATGAGCCGCCCGGTTAGTGAAGTAATGACCAGTGAAAACCTGATCATCGCTCCGCAGGGAACTACTTTGTTTCAAGCCGAAGAAATATTACAAAGCCACAAGATTGAGAAATTACCGGTAGTTGATAACGAAGGTGTTCTGCGTGGTTTAATTACCTTTAAAGATATTCAGAAATTTAAGAACTTTCCAAACGCATGTAAAGACGAGTTTGGCCGTTTACGTGTTGGTGCTGCCGTTGGTGTAGCTGCCGATAATATTGACCGTGTTAAAGCTTTGGTTGCGGCAGGGGTGGACGTTATTACCGTTGATACCGCACATGGCCATTCAAAAGGGGTTATTGACATGGTTAAAAGTGTAAAAGCATTATTTCCTGAACTGCAGGTTATAGCAGGCAACATTGCCACCGGCGAAGCTGCCATTGCCCTTGCCGATGCAGGTGCCGATGCTGTAAAAGTTGGTATTGGGCCGGGTTCAATTTGTACAACCCGTATTGTTGCAGGTGTAGGCGTACCGCAATTATTTGCCGTTTATGAGTGCGCCAAAGCACTGGAAGGTCGTGGCATTCCGGTTATTGCTGATGGGGGTATTAAACAAACCGGTGATATTGTAAAGGCCATTGCAGCCGGTGCAAGTTCTATAATGGCAGGCTCGCTATTTGCAGGTGTGGAAGAGTCACCGGGCGAAACCATTATTTACGAGGGTCGTAAATTTAAATCGTACAGGGGCATGGGTTCTGTTGAAGCAATGGATAAAGGGTCAAAAGACCGTTATTTTCAGGATGAAACAGATGTGGTAACCAAACTGGTTCCCGAAGGCATTGTGGGCCGTGTACCCTACAAAGGCACACTTGCTGAAGTAATTTATCAATACATAGGTGGTTTACGCGCGGGTATGCACTATTGTGGTGCCGCCAATATAGAAGATCTGCAAAAGGCTAAATTTGTACGTATAACCGCTGCCGGAATGAAAGAAAGTCATCCGCATGATATTACTATAACTAAAGAGGCTCCGAATTATTCAAGATAAAGAAAAGTAGCCTGGAGTTGATATCAAGAATCAGGATTTTAAAAAAAATAAAAAAAAATAAAAAAAAATGCGGCGCCTTACAGGTATTGCCGCATTTTTTTTACACGGATATTCATCAAATGGCAGCAATAATATTGTCTAAAAAGTTATAAATTTCACCTATGAATATTTTCGCATACCTGGAGCGCCAGTTAACCAGGCTAAAAATAGACTTGTCGATCCAAAAAACCTTTTTAGCGGGCGGAGTGCCCAGTATCGATAACAACAACATCATCAAAACAGTCAGCACCAATTATGAAGAACTGGAAGTGATCTTCTTCGAACATCTTTCTCTTAAAGATGATGATGTGATTATAGATGTAGGGTGTGGCAAAGGCAGGGTGTTCAACTACCTGCTTTATAAAGGATTGAAAAATAAGATGATTGGTTATGAAATTAACCCGGCAGTAGGCAATAAAACTCAAAAAAGGCTCAGCTGCTTTAAAAATGTAGAAATAAGGTGTGAAAATATATTTGATGATTTCCCGCAGCAAGGGAATATCTTCTATTTATATAATCCTTTTAAAGAAGCAATGATAACTGCATTTATGACTCAGATCTTAAAAATTGCAGACAGGGATCCGGTGATTATATACAACAATCCTGTTCACCTGGACATTTTTAATAAAGAACATTTTTCGGTCGAGGTTTTCGACATCCCCGTCCCTAAATATGGTTATGATTTCAAGTTTGCAAAAATTAAAATAAAAAAGAATTAAGAAATATAAAATCACCAATACGTGCAAAGGGGAGAGTCCTGGCGGGAGACTTTCTGTACCCCAGCCTATAAGTTTTCCGCATCGAAATACAAAGCCGCGGCTCCTAATATCCCGCTGTTAGCTAGGGCTGATGTTTTTATTTGAAGTTGTTCAATGCTTTTAGGAAAGCCAAAGGTGCTGATACGCTGCCACATGGCTTTTTCAAAAAAAACATAAGCAAGCTGTACCGATCCGCCTAAAATAATCAGCTCGGTATCATAAGTGTACATGATCATTTTTATGGCATTGCCTAAATGGGTACCCAGCTCATGATATAATTGTAACGCCTGTTTATCGCCGTTTTTAGCGTTTTTGAATACATCTTCGCCATTTAGTCCGTACACATTTTGAAAAAAGGAGCCACTGCAATAAAACTCATAATTGTGATCCAGGTAATCAACCATGCAAAATTCACCGGCGCCGCAATTTATCCCGGCATATAAATGGTTATTTGCAATAATGCCGGCGCCAAGCCCGGTACCGATGGTTAACCCAATCATATTGTCAACATCCTTCCCTTTTCCGAAATAGTGTTCGCCCAGTGCAAAACAATTGGCATCATTATTTACAAATACCGGGAGCTGGTAACGGGCTTCCAATATTTGCTTCAGGTGCACTTCTTTCCACGATGGAATATGCTGTACATCATAAACAATTCCTTCTTTTATATCAACCACGCTGGGTACGCCAATCCCAATAGCTTTAACTTCATCAGTAATTAATTGATCGATAATAAAAAACACATCATCCAAAACCTGTTCTTCTGTTCCGGTAGCATTGATGCGGCGCGATTTGATTTCGCTAATATCACCATCGATTACTACAGCACCACGTATATTGGTGGCACCCAGGTCAATACCTATTAATTTTTCATTTTTCATGCAGATTTGATTTGAAATTATAAGCCGACGATGATTTTATGATGCATTTGATTTTATAATAAATTAATAAAAAAGATTGTTTTTAAGAATTTATGGATATCGAAAAAGTGACTTTTTAGATGCTTTTGTTAATAATTACGATGTTAATAAGTATGAAAAAACATAAGTATTTACAGGTAAACTAATTATAAATCAATGAAAAATGGCTGGTATAAAATTGTTGAAAACCTGTTAATAAAAAATAAAAATAAAGCTTGACAAATGTACGCTCAGCTACTAACTTAGAATTATCAAGAACGACGTACTTTGACAACCTTACAGGATTACAGAATTGAATCGGGCGAGCCTTCGGGGGAGCTAAAGATCACGGAAGTGCCTGAGTTATATGGAAAATAGAAGGCGAGAGCTTTGGAAATAAATATAATTAACGAGGTATTAGAACGGATTACAATTTTTTACGGAGAAAAGTAAAAACCACTAATGTACTGAAAGAATCAATGTTTGCAAGAACAACAGAATAGCAGTCGGTCAGCTTACACAAAACTTGGTGCTTTTTGAGTAACTACGGTTAAGCAAAGAGTCAGAAAACGGAAGTCAAATCGAAAGAAGAGGCTTCCGTTTTCGTTTTTTACGGCTTTTTTTATGATAAGCGCCGCTTTTCATTTTTCCTACCGCCGTAAAATATCTAATTTAGCCTTAACATGAGCAAGGACGGCAAGAGTAAAACCAACGGAAGACCCAAAATATTTGTTTTAGATACCTCAGTGATCTTGTACGATCACAACGCTTTCGAAAACTTTCAGGAACATGATGTGGCCATACCTATACAGGTCCTGGAAGAGCTCGATAATATGAAAAGCGGCAACGATACCCGCAACTTTGAAGCGCGAAGCTTTATCAGGCTGATGGATGAGTTGTCACATAATCAACTCATTAATAAATGGCAGCCTTTAAACGGTAAAAGCAAAGGGAATTTTAAGGTTATTATTGATACCAAAAATTTGGCCGCCGATGCCGAAGCCGTTTTTGGCTCCGCAAAAACAGATCACCGTATTTTAAATGCAGCCCTGGGCTTGCAAGAGGAGCATCCTGATAAAAAAATAGTGCTGGTTTCAAAAGACATCTGTTTGCGTTTAAAGGCTAAGGCGCTTAATCTGCACGCCGAAGACTATGAAACTGGAAAAATTAAAAACCTTGACGAACTTTATACAGGCGAAACTACCTTAGGTAAAGTGCCTGAAAAGCTGATTGCACAGCTTAATAAAGCCGAAAGTGTCCCTGCCGATCAATTTGAAATTCAACACACCAGTAATCATTTTTACATTTTAGATGGGAAAAAAGGGCAGCTTGCTGGTTTTTATAATTCAAAAACAGCACAGCTCGAAAAAATAACGGAACAGCCGGTGTTTAACATCCATCCTAAAAATATCGAACAATCTTTCGCTATTCATGCCTTATTGCATCCGGATATTAAGCTGATTACCATACAGGGTAATGCTGGTACCGGCAAAACTCTGCTGGCCCTGGCCGGGGCATTGGAACAGCGCAAATATTACAGGCAGATATTTGTTACCAGGCCCATTGTGCCGTTGAGCAATAAAGATATTGGCTTTTTACCGGGCGATATCAAATCAAAAATAGACCCTTATATGGCCCCGATATGGGATAACCTGAAATTTATAAAAGACCAGTTTGCCGACGACGAAAAGATGCAGGCCAAAATTGATGAACTGGTCATCAACGAAAAAATATCAATTACCCCACTGGCCTTTATCCGCGGCCGTACATTGAGCAAAATATTTTTTATAGTCGATGAGGCTCAGAACCTGACTCCGCATGAGGTTAAAACCATTATATCACGCGCAGGCGAAGACAGTAAGTTTGTTTTTACAGGGGATATTTACCAGATTGATACCCCATACCTGGACGCTGAAAGTAATGGTTTAAGTTATCTGATTGATAAGGCAAAAGGACATCCGCTTTACGCCCATATCACCCTGCAAAAAGGAGAACGGAGTGAGCTGGCTAATTTAGCAACGGAGCTGCTATAGTTCATGGATCATAGTTCATAGATTCAACGTTAAAGGTGTGTTTGATTGGTAGGACTATGAACATAATTCTGCTATGAACCATGATCCATCAACTATGAACTAACTGATTCACTACTCCACAATATTATCTGTCACCCGTACAATATCATTACTGATCTTATTAATAAAACCCAGTTGCTCTTTTAACAGCATATCGTCGGCAGAGAGTTTGTCGGAAGGCTCATTTTCTGTCGATGCCTGAGTTTTGCCAATATTAAATTCGACGACACGCCCATTAAATTTTTTATTACACTCGTTCAATACAGCGATGCTTTTTTTAATCAGTTTTAAATTCTCTGTCGAAGCTTTGTGTAACGCTCTGACTGATACTGATGAGGCTATTGTCGCGATATAAGACGACAAAATGTGATTCAATACCACAAATTTGTGCACTTCTTTAACCTTACGCTGCTTGCTTTTGGGCTCAGATGTCATTCGTTCAAAAGCAGCAGATAAATTTGCCGATTTTACAAATACATCTTTCCTGGCCAACTTATACTCAATGGTGGTAACATTGTTGCCAAGTATATTTTCGGCAATTTTTACCAGATAACTGATGTTGGCGGTAATCACATCGGCCAGCGTATCCTGTATCTTCTCAAACTCCCAGCTTGGAAAAATAAAGTAACTGGCAACAAAAGCTATTGATGAGCCGATAATAGTATCTATTATTCGTTCTTTTACCACTAAGCCAACTCCCAAAAAGTTAAAAAGAATAAGCACATACGGCGTCATGAAAATTACGCTTACCACGTAGTTTAACCGCAAAAAGCTATAGGTACCAATCATTAATATCACCAGCAGGCAAAATAGAATACTTTTATCAGGAATAAACAACAGTATAGCTATACCAATAACACCGCCGCAAATGGTGCCTATCAGGCGCTGATAATTGCGCTGTTTTGAAAGACTAAACCCCGGTTTAAGTATTACAATAATGGTTAATAAAATCCAATAGCTATGATGGCCCAATGAGATACTTTTAGCCGTAAGGAAACCTATTAAGCAGACCAGTGATACCCTTAATGCATGTTTGAACGCAGCTGAGGCGAATGAAAAGTTATCAAAAAATACATGTGGCGCATAATTTTGCTGCGGCACAAATTTCGAAAACTCAAGCTTGTCACCAGGTTCTTCAATCAAGGCTTTTGATGACTTGAAATGATAATAGTTGCAGATACTTTTTATCCTGTCGTTAAGGTCGCGCAGGTTAATCAGTATCTTTTTAAGCGCAATATTTGAGGCTGATTGATCATTAGTTTTAATCTCGTCAATTTTTAACTTCAATTGTTCAAGCAGGGGGGCAAAATCAAATTGTTTGCGGTTGCGCCGGTTGGTTAACACCATATAGGCAACATTATCTACCTCATCAGCCATTTTTGTTATAATGCCGGCTATCGCATTTAATATTCCTGTTGAGCCAAATTTTTGCTGTATATGGCTGTAATCATAATGGGTTACCATTATTTGTTCAAACATATCCACCAAGTCAATAAAAGTTAACACCAGTACCCGGCTGGTATTGGTTGATTCTTTAACCATTACTCTGCTTTTAAAAAGCATCTCCCTGACAGCATCCTGATGCTGGCTAACAATTATTTGTTGTGAAACCAGTTTACTATAGTTTTTATCAATATCTGTTCCTGGTAAATAAAAGTCGGCCTTTATCCTCAAAAAAGTGGCTATATCTGCAATGTTTTCTCCTAAAACCTGCTGGGCAGCGCGGTAGGGTCTGATTCCAAAAAAAACCAGGCTAAAAATCATGTACCATAAACCACCCGCAAGTATCGTTGCACTCAATTGTAATACCTGGCTGGGTGGGGCAGCTTTATCCATCATAAATATCATGGCAAGCAGGGCACAGGTTCCCACTGAGGCAGCACGATTACCGTAAACGGTAAACATCGAAAATAGAAATGAAAATAAAGTGATTTCTATGCCTAAAGTATACAGGTTTAACCTTGCAAACCCGGTGGTGGCAGCAACAACAAAAAGGAAAAAATTTCCCAATGCCATTGCATTGCGCTTATGCGCCACCGGGCCCGGGCTGTCAATTGTACAAATACAAAGTGCTCCTAAAGAAAGTGTTAAGCCAACATCAAAATGGTTAAACTGGGTAAATACCAGCGAGGGCAATAGTATGCCTATAGTCATGCGTAACCCATCAGAGAAATACTGGCTGTAAAAAAAGCTTTTTATCTCCCTGATATCTGTTTTCATAAACGTTTTTTTTGTGTTAAAATGAGTTGGTAAATTTACAAAAATTAAATTTATAGGCTATTTTTTAATAAATATTGCATTAATATTCTATAGGCATTATAAATTACTCATTTTTTTATAAATTTAGATTTTAGATATTTAAATTCACGCCCTGAAAAGCAGGGCCAATTTGATAAATAATATCTGCTGCTATTTAACCAATTATAATAAACTTAGTTTTTATATCCAATTTATCCTGATATGCCTTTAACGTTAAAACTCAGCCAAAGAGAAACAGCTTTTAATAACGAAGTTGTAACGCGCTTTGAGTTATATAACAGCTTATTTCAAACCCTGCCTTTTTACCAGGTGAAAGACACCGGTATTTTGCTGCCATTTTTTAGCTCCCATTGCGAAAAGGAAGTAAGTAAGGAAGTATCGCCAACTGCCATAATTGATTCGTTTTTTAAAAAATATGTTCCTGATATTGACCATCAGGAGCAAATAAACCGGCTGTTTCGTTTTATACAATATATTGAAAGGCAAGTGGTTTTGTTTGATGCTATTGAAGATTCGTCATTCAATAAAATTGGCCGCTCTGATGATAGCGGGACGCTGCAAAGTTTACTACAGCAGGCGGCGGTAAGCGATCAGGCTAGAAATGACATCAGCGAAAAACTAAATGATTTTTCTTTAAGATTAGTATTAACCGCGCACCCAACACAATTTTACCCCGGAAGTATATTGGGTATCATGACCGATTTGATTGAGGCGCTAAAAACCAACGATATTAATAATATTGATGTTTTATTGCAGCAATTAGGTAAAACGCCGTTCTTTAATAAAACCTCACCAACGCCAGTTGATGAGGCAGTTAGCCTTGCCTGGTTCCTCGAAAATATATTTTATCATGCGGTATCGGGTATCCAGTCAAAACTGGATGAAGAGTTTGATTTAAAAGCTAATCGCAAGGGCCAACTGCTTGAACTGGGCTTTTGGCCGGGTGGCGATAGGGACGGTAATCCAAATGTAACTACTGAAACAACCCGTGCTGTCGCCAGTTTTTTAAGGCAGCGCGTATTTCGCTGTTATTATCGCGATATAAGGGTGTTGAAACGCAGAATTACGTTTCGTGGTGTAGAAAAAGCAGTGGCAGCTCTGGAGGAGATTATTTATGATAATGCCAATAATAAAAACGCGCCTGCCAATTTGCAGGGTGAAATACTGGATCTGCTGCAATCAATTAAGCACACGTTGCTTACCAGTCACGACAGCCTTTTTGTTAATATAGTTGATGATTTGATTAAAAAGGTACAGCTTTTTGGCTGTTATTTCGCTACGCTCGATATCAGGCAGGACAGCCGTGTTTTACGCAACGTGTTTAATTTTTCGACCAAACAAGCCGAAATTAACAGCAGAATTGCAGGTGGGTACAATGAACTGGATGAAGACGGTAAATTGAACAGCTTGCGGTTTAATGAGGCTGATTTTTACTGCCCGGATGATGCAGATAAATTGATTTGCGATACCTTAAATACAATCAGGCTGATGAAAGAAGTTCAGCAGAGCAATGGAGAAAAGGCTTGTCAGCGTTTTATTATTAGCAATTGCCAGCAAGCCTCGGACATATTGCAATTAATAAACCTGTTTTTATGGAGCGGTTGGAAAAAAGAAAGCCTGAGTGTTGACTTTATGCCCTTGTTTGAAACCGTAAACGATTTGAAGCATGCGGCCGGTGTAATGGAATTGCTGTACACGCATCCATTTTATAAAGAGCATTTAAAAAACCGGGGTAATCTGCAAAGCATAATGCTGGGCTTTTCTGATAGTACTAAGGATGGTGGTTATTTAATGGCCAACTGGTCAATTTACCAGGCCAAAGTTGAGCTTACTGCCATGGCCCGCAAATATGGCGTATCACTTGCATTTTTTGATGGCAGGGGAGGCCCGCCGGCACGTGGCGGAGGTAAAACGCACCGTTTTTATGCTTCAATGGGCGAGGAGATAGCGAATGAACACATTCAGTTAACCATTCAGGGCCAAACCGTAAGTTCGCAGTATGGCTCAGTTGAAACTGCCCGGTTTAATATGGAACAGTTAATTAATGCAGGTATTACATCAGCATTAAATCCAAATAAGCACGATTTACTGGATGACAGGCATAAAGAATTGATTACTATCATGGCTGACGAAAGTTTTAAGCTTTTTATAAGCTTGCGTCAGCATCCCTTGTTTGTGGAGTATCTGGAAAAATTCAGTCCGCTTAAATTATTATCGCATATAAACATCAGCAGCAGGCCAACCAAGCGTAATTCTGATGCTCAACTTAAGTTGGAAGACTTGCGTGCCATTAGCTTCGTAACCTCGTGGAGCCAATTAAAGCAAAGTATACCTGGTTTTTATGGGGTAGGCACTGCTTTAAATAAAATGAAAGAAGATGGTAACTGGAACGAAATAAAAGACTTGTACAATTCATCAGGTTTCTTTAAAACTATGGTTGATAACTGTACAATGTCTATGACTAAATCTGATTTCAGGGTGACTGCTTATCTGGAAAAAGACAAGAAATTTGGCCAGTTCTGGAAACTGTTGAAGGACGAGTTTGAACTTACCAAAGCCATGCTGTTTGAATTAACCGGAACATCGGTTTTAATGCAGGAATACCCCGTTGAGCGCCGTTCTATCGCCATTCGCGAAAAAATAGTGCTGCCGCTGGTAATTATACAGCACTATGCGCTGCAGTGTTTAAATAATTGTAACGACGAAGAGTTAATCAAAATTTATAACAAACTGGTTATCCGCACAGTATATGGTATTGTTAATGCGGGTCGGAATTTAGCTTAAGCTGATTTTTAAATCCCCGGTTTCCGTCTTGAAGCCGGGGATTTAAGTTTATTTTGTAAAGAGTTCATTAAAATCTGAATAAGGCTTTGCCTCGTTCGAATAGGTAAAAGTTCCCTTCTTTAGCGCCTCTTCTGCTGCCTTGAAAAATGAACTGTAGGCAGCTCTTACCAAAGATGAACCAAGGCTAACTCGCTTTACGCCTATTTCGCCCAGTTTTTCGACAGAGAAATTACCATTAGCTATTCCCATAATCACATTTACAGGTCGCGGTGCTACTGCTTTAACTACAGCTTCAATATCTTCATATGTTTTCAATCCGGGTGCAAAAAGTACTTCGGCACCGGCATCAGCAAATGCTTCCAATCGTTTAATGGTGTCTTTAAGGTCGGTGCGGCCATGTAGAAAGTTTTCGGCCCTTGCTGTAAGCGTAAATGGATACGGCAGGCTGCGGGCGGCTTGTACAGCGGCTTTTACACGTTCAACAGCCAGTTCAAACGGGTAAATGGGATCATCTGCGTTTCCGGTAGCATCTTCAATTGACCCTCCCGCTAAGCCAACTTTGGCGGCCAGTAGTATGGTTTCGGCGCACGTAGCGGGATCATCACCATACCCATTCTCCAGATCGGCAGATACGGGTAAGTGAGTGGCGTTAACAATGCTTTCCGCATTTTGCAAGCTAACCTCCCGGGATATTAATGAACTGCCATCCGGCACACCCAGTGAAAATGCCAGGCCGCCGCTCGTAGTGGCCAATGCTTCATATCCAAGTTGTGCCAATATTTTTGCCGACCCTGCATCCCATGGGTTAGGGATAACAAATATGCCGCTCCGTAAATGGAGGTTTCTGAATGCTTCTGCCTTTAACTGAAATGAATGATTATCTGTCATGAGGTAATGATTTTGCGATAAAAAATAAAATTATAAATATTTGGCTTCCTGCATCAAAATTAATTTTTGTTTTTGGCCTAACTTTTTACTTGCTATTCAACTATTTTACTAAATTGTCACAGAATTGTAATCCCCGATTAGAACTATTATTATATACCCCTAACGTCTTTAAAATAAAACAATGAAGCATTCAATTATCCCGGTTTTTGGATTAGTTACATTACTATTTGTTACAGCTTGCAATAACAGGCATGCGAAAAATTATAACGATACCGTTGATGAGGCCGGTGCTTTATTTATAAAAAACGGCATAGAGGGCAGCTTCACGGAGATAAAAGCATCGGGAGAGGCCATTACTTATTCAAACAATCAAAGAGTTATAGCACTGGCTAAAATGATGATTGACGATCATACGGCAGCAGGAGATAAATTGAAAAAGATAGAAAAGGAAAAGCAGGTTTCAGCTGCCGATACCATTAGCGCAGAACATCAGCTGCTGATTGAAAATCTTTCAAAAAAAACAGGACTTGCATTTGATAAGGATTATATTCAGATGATGGTTAACGATCATACGGCTGCTGTAAAGCTATTTACAGATGCCAGCCACAATACCGATAGCGAGGTAAGCAAATTTGCAGCTGCAATGCTGCCAACTATTAAAATGCATTTAGATTCGGCGAAGGCTATATTATTATCGTTGAAATAAAGGCGGGAGACACCGGCTATTCTATCAGCAGCATTAAAAACCTCATTTTTGCTCTTATATTTGGCAAAATACAGACAGCTTAATGAAAAAAAACTTTTTTATTGCCTTTGAGGGTATTGATGGAAGCGGGAAAAGTACCCAGGTTAAATTATTGGCTGATAAACTTACAGCGGCCGGGCACCAGGTTTATATTACCTGCGAACCTTCAGAACGTCCTATAGGAAAAATGATAAGGGATGTTTTTAGCGGCCGCATGGAGGCTGATCACAAAACTATTGCCGCACTCTTTGTGGCCGACAGGCTCGATCACCTGCTAAATAAAACTGACGGGATACTAAAAAAACTGGAAGAAGGATACACGGTGATAACCGACAGATATTATCTTTCTTCATACGCCTATCAAAGCCCGTATATGGATTTAAAGTGGGTTATTGATGCCAATTCATTAAGTGCAAACCTGCTGCGCCCTGATCTGAATATTTATATTGACATTTCTGCCGAAGTGAGTATTGAACGGATAAAAAAAGGTAGGAGTTCGACCGAACTTTATGAAACTTTAGAAAATCTTCAGCAGGTGAGGGGTAAATACTTTGAAGTGATGGATTTGTTGAAAAATGAAGAGCAAGTTTTAGTTACCGATGGAAACCGTTCGCCGGAAGCTATTGCCGGAGATATCTGGAAAAACGTATCCGCTGCTTTATAACTGAAACCACTATATAAAAAAATATCCTGTGAATTTCATCAACTCACAGGATATACTATATTTTACAGCTGTTAAGCTTAAAATTTTCTTGCTTTTACCGGAACATAAACCGGTTTTAAATTGAAGTTATCAGGTACTTTACCGTAATATTTGTTATCAATTCTTATTGCTAAGAAGCCATTTCCAATTAAAAATTCAACACGTAGCTTGCGGTTCATAATAATTAAAATTAAATTTAATAGATCAATAACAATTCCAGCTTGATATTGTTTTATCAAATGTTGTAAATAATTATGACAATTGCAAGTATTTGCTGATTTAATTATCCAAATATTAAGATTATGACTTTTTTATTAAAATCCATATTCCTTAAAATGCTAAAATAGCTTTAACTGCTGTTGTACAGGTGGTTGTGCTTTTCCCATTACCGTTCTGCCACCATATTTCCACGAGTTTTCTCTTTCCTGCTCAATTACTTTATCAAAATTTGCATTGGGAATAAAGTTATCCTCGGCTTGCTGCGTTATTTGTGCCAATCGTTTAATGGCTTCATTTTTTTCGGAAATACCCAGTTTTGCCTTGTGAATTGCATTTTGCAATATGCCAATGGTTTCGTCATATACTTTAACAGGTACCGGGAAGGGATGCCCGTCTTTACCACCATGCGCAAAAGAAAATCTGGCCGGATCCTTAAATCTTGAAGGCGCGCCATGTATTACCTCGCTAACCAAAGCTAATGATTGTAAAGTACGCGGGCCTAATCCTTGCAGCAATAATAATTCTTCAAAATCTTTTGGTTGTTTTTCCTGTGCCAGCCATAAAACCGCGCCCAGCCGCTTAAGGTCAACGTCTTTTGCGCGCACATCGTGATGAGCAGGCATAACCAGTTTACTAATCTCTTTTAGCATTAGTTCGGGATTTTCCCCTGCAATCTGCATTACACTTTTTCTGGATGCAGCGGCTTGCTTATCGGCCATATTCAGGATGTTTCCGGCGTTCTGCCCATAAATGAAAGCATGCGGATCATCCACAAAAGAGGTGAGAGCTTCTGAATGCCAATGATAACGGCGGGCCGTGCTGGTGCTGTCGCTCATGCCTTGCTGGACAACGGCCCATTGACCGCTGCTGCTTAAAATTGTGCGTGTATAGCTGAAAGCCATCCTGAATGGCGGTATTATCAACCTTAGCACTCAGTTTGCTGCATTTTACCAGGTAATTGCCATCGAGGCCGGTAGTTTCGCTGATGCTTAGCAATTCATTAGGCGTTTGCCGGGAGTTTTTGCCTTTTCCGCCGCAAATATAAATGCCCAGCTCTTTGCTATGCGGATTAACGGAACGTTTTAACGCCCCCATTACCGATGTAGTAATTCCCGACGAATGCCAGTCCATTCCCATTACTGCTCCCAAACTCTGAAACCAAAACGGATCACTCAGACGGCGCAGCACTTCATCTTTCCCATAATCAAGCACGATGTTTTCTACCACAGCAAGGCCAAGTTTCGCCATCCTTTCGGCAAGCCAAATGGGTACATGACCATAATGTAAAGGTAAATCTGCACTGCCCGAACGCTTCATGCTAACAAAATTAGCAAAAATATTGTCTGAATCAGAATTTACTGGATTTTAGAATTTACAGAATGCATTTTTTAATTAATCAAAACTACATTGGCATCAATCCAACTTTATGGAATGTCACTTATTCAGATAATTCTCAAATTCTGTAAATTCTGATTCAGACAACTATTTCAACCCATCAAAGCCATATTTGGCATCGCTCCAAAATTCGTCTAATGCAATAATGCGGGGTTTAAAGAAGGAGATCAGTTCAGGCCAGTCGTTTTTGTTGAAAATGCTAATATCTTTTATTTGCTTAAATATGCGGCAAATGGTTTTGCCATATTCATCTTTGCCATGCAACTCCCATTCCCAAACTTCATTTTGAGAGGCGGTTAAAATGTTTTTATATTCCAGAAACTGCTCAAAAAACAATTCCTGGATACCCGGGTCGGGATGGCTAATCTCAATGGAAATGGTGGCTGTGTGCTTGTCAGCCTGCATTTTAAAATACACATGCTTAATACCTGTTTTGTAGTTCACCCAGTTTACCCGCAAGCCCTCGGCCGAAAGCTGCGGGGCAATATATTGGCCAAATGTGGTCCAAAAGGCTTGTTTAAGTTGAGATGCTTCTTCTTTTGAGTACAAAACGCGGCTTTAATTTATTTTACAATAAAGGGCAAAATTAGTTTTTCGTCCTGTGAGTTTTCGCCTATTATTAATTTATAATCGCCGGGATAAATTTTCCATCCATGTTTGGTCATATCCCATTTTTGCAATTCAGCTACCGGGATTTTTATGGTGACAGATTGTGTATCTCCCTTTTTTATTGAAACGCGTTTAAAACTTTTCAGCTCTTTTAACGGCATTCTGTCAACTTTTGGATATTCAATATAGGCCTGTATTACATCGTCGCCGTCCATAATTCCTGTATTTTTCACCTGTACGGTTATCGTAATGGTATCGGTTCCCTGGTATTTACTTTTTAAATTACCGGTTTGCGAATAGCTGAAAGATGTATAGCTTAAGCCAAAGCCAAACGGATATTGCACCGGTCCGCTGTAATAACGATAGGTATGTCCTTTCATGTTATAATCGTTATAAGCCGGTAAATTGCTTAAAGATTTATAAAAGGTAAGCGGCAGGTGACCAGATGGTGAAATATTACCAAAAACAATATCGGCTAGTGCATTTCCACCCTGCTCACCGGGGTACCAGGCAAACAGGATAGCATCGGCATAAGGGGCTATCGCATCAATATCAATATCGCTGCCCGCCGTTATAACCGCTATCAATGGCTTATTT
>JABDEQ010000037.1:0-19521 GCA_013286985.1 Bacteroidota bacterium
GCAAACCTGTTTGTGGTTTTGTTATTAAAGATTAAAGCTTGCTTCTGGCTGGATTATAATCCTATCTATGAGGGAAACAGAAGCTCATTGATCGTTAAAAACTTTAAGCGCCTGCTGGAAAAACATTACCGCGATCTTAGTGAGGGTAAGGCAGACCGGGCCTTCAGGGTACAGGAATATGCAGATGCTCAACATCTGCATCCCAATTATTTAAGTACAGTTATCAAAACTAAAACCGGCAAGCCGGTAGGAACCTGGATAACTGAAAAAACAATTGCCGAGGCAAAGTCGCTGTTGCAAAATTCATCCATCTCCATCAAAGAAATTGCCTATCGGTTAGGCTTTACGGAGCTGGCGCATTTTAGTAATTACTTCAAAAAGCACACTCATATTGCTCCCGCGCAGTTCAGAAAGAACGATAAGTCTCCCACATCTTAGAATATTGCAAGTCTTGCTTTAAGGCTTGCAATTTTGCCGGCGCGGCAAACATGACCTTTGTTTTGTCAATTAAGACAAACAAAAAACAAAGGAATCATGAAAACGCTAAATGACAAAGTAATCTTAGTAACAGGCGCCTCAAGAGGTATAGGAGCCGCAGTTGCACACCAGTTGGCCCGGGCCGGCGCAAAAGTAATTGTAAATTATGCAGGCGGTAAAGAAGCAGCCGCAGAAACAGTAAACAGTATCAAAGCTGAAGGCGGTGAAGCAATTGCCTTACAAGCCGACGTAAGCAAGGCTGATGAAGTAGCCAAAATGTTTGACGCCGCTATTGCACAATATGGGCGAATAGATGTACTGGTAAACAACGCGGGGGTGATGATCACCAAATTGCTAAAGGACACTACCGACGAAGATTTTACACGCCAATTCGACATCAATGTTCGGGGCACTTTTAATACATTGCGTGAAGCCGCAACCAAATTAGCCAACGGCGGCAGTATCATTAATTTTTCTTCAACCACTACACGGGTCATGATGCCCACTTACAGTACCTACGTTGCCACAAAAGGTGCCGTTGAACAACTGACACGGGTATTTGCTAAAGAAGTTGGGGCAAGGGGCATAAATGTAAATGCTGTTTTGCCCGGCCCTACCAATACCGAATTATTTACCAAAGGAAAACCACAAGAGGTAATTGACCGCCTGGCATCACTTAACGCCTTTAACCGCATAGGCCAACCTGAAGATATTGCAAAAGTAGTAGCCTTTTTGGCAAGCGACGATGCTAAATGGATAAGCGGCCAAACTATAGGTTTAAACGGTGCAATGGCATAATTCAAATAACAATTTTCATCATAAATAATACTATCAACATTAATAACCATTTAAAATTTTCAATCATGAACTCATTAAATAATAAAGTAGCCGTTATAACCGGCTCAGCAAGAGGATTAGGTAAAGCTATCGCAGAACGCTACGCAGCTTTAGGTGCAAATATTGTGATCAATTACTCACGTGATAAGGCATCAGCTGATGAAGTGGTAAGCAACATTACCGCTATGGGCGCAAAAGTAATAGCAGTTCAGGCCGACGTGAGCAAAGTAGCCGAAATAGAAAAATTGTTTGCAGAAGCAAAAAAAGCCTTCGGAAAAATTGATATCGTAGTGGCTAATGCCGGCGTAGAAATGGTAGAAACACCTGTTACTGATTTTACCGAAGAACAATTTGACCGCTTATTCTCCATTAACACCAAAGGCACCTATTTTACGCTGCAGCAAGCTGCAAAACAAATAGAAGATGGTGGTCGCATCATTTATATCGCGTCATCAACCACCTCCTTCCCTGTAACAGGTATGGCCGTTTATGGTGGCAGCAAAACTACTCCGCGCTATTTGGTCGACGTTCTTTCAAAAGAGATAGGTCATCGCGGAGTTACCGTAAATTCAATCATCCCCTTTGCGGTAGATCATTCAGGGATATTTGCTGAGGCAGATTCCTATCCCCGCTTAAGGAAACAATTGCTGGATAGCTGTCCAATGGGCCGTTTGGCTGAAGTGGTTGACGTAGCCAACGTAGCTGAATTTTTTGCCAGCGATCTTTCGTCTTTTGTAAACGGACAACACCTTTTAGTAAATGGTGGTGCAATTAATTAATTCAAAATCAGGGCCAATAGAAAAATTTAAAGCTTGCTATTGGCCCTTAATATATAAAGCAATGTTACTCAAAATCATCACATCGCTTATTATGCTTTTCGTAGTCTTTATGGGCTTCAAACAGGGGGTTGCTATTGTAGGCGGAAAGCCAGAGTCAATAGCCATCTTTGAAAAAGCAAATCTAAATCCATTTTGGCAAATGCTTTTTGGCATATTTACTATGGCCGGCGCTATTTTTATCCTGCATCCGCAACTGTACAAAACAGGTAATATAATAATGGCGGTTTCCATCCTCATTATTATATGCATGCAACTATCATTCAAAGCAATTAAATCAGCTGTAATTGAATTACCATTTCTCTCGCTTAACCTACTATTGATTTACCTGCAATATCCTTTTGCTAATTAAAGTGCCGTCTGGCCAATTTTTTAGCTCGATTAATATTCTATCGAAGCGCAAATAGATTAAAAGGATTGTTTAAAAAAGCAGTCCTTTTTTATTGATTTTTATCCAGCCATACTCGAAGCCAAATTAATTCATAGTATTCTAAATGAGCCCCCATTATAGTGAATCTGGTATCACATCAATAATATCTACTAATTTGGTAGATTAACTATATTTATTTATTTTCGCTTTGCCGCGTAGTTGGAATTGATTTTCCCTGAACAGAGCTATGCTTTTTTATTGAACCTTAAATAACAATTAAAAAACAATTGATATGACAACAACTCATACAGAAACAACTGGTACAAAAACATCCGGCTGGCAGGAATTCTGGTCGAAAGAAGACTGGTGGGCGGTTTGGCTGGGCCTGGGCATTGTTGCGGTGGCCTATGTCTTTTATCTTTCCGGCTCCAGCATTTCGTGGATTGCTGTGGCCCCGGCCAAATGGTCAACCTTATCGCAGCTTGCCACACAATTCTCAAAAAATGGCATTAAGTACCTTGCGTTGCTCGCCGCATTCCTGGTTCTCTTTACCATTGTAATTTCATTCATCGGGCAAAAGCCTAAAGCATTCATTCCATCTTTCATTTTTATCTTTGTGCTTTCAACAATCATCTACGCTGCAGGTAATTGGGATCAGGCTAATCATTATAACCTTGAACCGCCGCTGGTGGCGCTTGCACTCGGGCTGATTATTTCCAATATAATTGGGCTGCCCCGTTGGCTCGATGCCGGTTTCCGGGTTGAATTTTATATTAAGCTAGGTATTGTTCTGTTAGGGGCTACTTTGCCCTTCACGTTAATTATATGGGCCGGCCCGGTGGCTATTCTACAGGCTTCAATCGTGTCACTGGTTACCTTTTTCGTTATCTTCTTCACTGCCCGAAAGCTGGGTTTGGATCATCGCCTGGCGGCGGTATTGGGCGCGGGCGGCGCTGTGTGCGGTGTCTCGGCGTCAATTGCGGTTGCCGGTGCCGTACGAGCCAAAAAAGAGCACCCACCAATAGCCATAAGCCTGGTGGTATTTTATGCCATTATTCTCATTTTCGTTTTGCCGCTGGTTTGCCGCGCTCTTAACCTGCCCACAGGAGTAGCCGGCGCCTGGATTGGAACATCAGAATTTGCAGACGCGGCCGGCCTCGCCGCGGCCCAATCTTATGGTGGCTTAGCTGGCACACATTCTGGCATTGCCGGAACAGCTGACCAGGCACTAGCTGCCTATACCCTGATTAAAGTTATCGGACGCGACATCTGGATCGGGATCTGGTCATTTGTATTGGCGTTAATCGCTGTTACCGTTTGGGAGCGTTCTGAAACCAACTCAAAAGTTCAGGTGGGCCAAATATGGTGGCGTTTTCCCAAATTCGTAATCGGGTTTCTTATCGCTTCGGTACTTACTACACTAATTGTGCATGGAAATTCGCTGGCCGATTACAACAAATTGGTAAAACCATCCCTTATACTGCCCATTACAGCATTGCGCACCTGGGTGTTCACTTTTAGTTTCCTGAGCATCGGACTTACAACGCGATTCCGTGAATTAGCTGCTGCCGGTATCAAACCTTTTGCAGCCTTCACTTTCGGGGTTGTTGTAAACGTAGCTTTGGGATATGTGCTTTCGGTGATTGTATTTGGTCATTACTGGTCTGCTATTGTGACGCATTAACACATGAAAATTTTTAATTCAATTCAACTGGGTAAATCGAAGTGTATCTGTCAAAATTGCACACATTTCCAAAACGGTCCCGCTGTTATTGAAGCAGCCTATCCCGGACTCACCATCATGAGTTCGGGATTTGCTTCCGTACGTGATCAGGATGGCTTATGCAATTATAATCAACTTTACCTTTCTGCAAGGGACAGCTGCCCGCACTTTACACCACGCACCCAGCATTTAGCCGAAGCAAAATAATTTATTAATAAAGGGCAAGATATTAATCGACGCCTTTTAAGGATGATTCAATATTGTCATCATAGATATATCTTTGCGTTAAATTAAAAATGCAGACAGAACTTAAGACTTTTATCAGCAGCTACGTAAATATCGATGAAGAACAATTGAACGCTATCGCAGGCAAATTCCGGCAGCGCACGATAAAGAAAAATGAGTTCCTATTGCACCAGGGCACGGTTTGCAGGGATATTATTTTCGTGCAAGAGGGTTGTTTGCGATTATATTATTTAGCAGAACATGTAGAAATATCGGTCTGGTTTGCCTTTAAGCATTCTTCGGCTATTGAGATTTATAGTTTCATTAGCGAAAAACCATCCGACTACTTTTTACAGGCTATCGAAGATTCAACAGTTTGGTATCTTCCAAAAAAAGAATTAACTCAACTGTACAGGCAATATCCGGTAATGCAGGAGATTATGCGTAATTTTTGGGAAGATGTGATTCTGAACCTGCTTGAGCGTTTTACTGCACTTCAAAGAGAATCGGCCGAACAACGCTATCTCGATCTGTTAAAAAAGCCGGTGTTTATGAATAAAATTCCTCAAAAATACCTGGCTTCCTTTATCGGCGTTACTCCAACATCCTTAAGCAGAATAAGAAAAAATATCCATTAGCAATTTGTTGTCACAGGGCAATTTTATCTTCACCGGTACTGGCTAATTTGCGCCATTATTTTATAATTATGGAAACGATAAAACTTAAACTAATTGAGGCTGAAAAAAAAGCAGATGATCTTTTTTTGGAGATTAAGCACCGGAATCTGATCACAACTGGAAAATCGGAGCGTGATTTAAACAATGAGATATTCAGCCTTGCGGATGAACTATTTGGAATTAAAAAATATTGGCACAAAAGAATTGTTAGAAGCGGGCCGAATACACTCGCCCCTTATGATGAAAATCCACCAGACCTAATCATCAAGGAAGACGATATTTTATTCCTTGATTTCGGTCCCATATTTGAAGATTGGGAAGCCGACCTTGGGCGGACCTATGTAATTGGAACAGATCCGGTTAAACACAAGCTCAGGGATGATATTATTGCTGCATGGCATGAAATAAGGGATTGGTTTTTTACACAAACAGAATTAACCTGCGCCCAACTTTACAACTATTCAGTAGCCGTTGCAAAAAGAAATGGCTGGGAATACGGATCTGAGATTGCTGGTCACCTGATTGGTAAATTCCCCCACGAACGCCTGGAACCGGGAGACTATAATTTATATATCCATCCGGAAAATCACAATAGCATGTTTACCCCCGATGCCTTTGGCAATAAAAGGCACTGGATACTGGAGTTGCACTTTGTAGACAGGGAAAAGCAAATTGGCAGCTTTTTTGAACAGCTTTTAGTCTGACAGATGTACCTGAGCACCAATAGCCAATAAAAAAGGATTGCTCAAAAAAGCAATCCTTTTTTATTGGCTATTGAACTATAGTGAAATTATCCGATTCATTTTTAATTCCCGGAATATTCGATTGCTTGATCTGTAGTTTGCCATGTGCATCGGCATTGATAAACAAACCGTGTTTACCTTTTACGCCTACCCCATAGCCGGATATAGCTACGTTTTGTATGATTGTACCGGATAATTCACCAACCTTATCAGGTTCATTTTTGGCTATTATCGCAATCGCATTCGACAAGCTTTTTTCAATAGTCAGGTTACTGACGACAAGCCCTGTAATGTTTCGTTTATCTACACATATTTCCACAGCTGCACGCCAATCCCACTCGTGATCAAAACCTCCGCTGGTTTTTATGTAACAGCTGTCAATTACCGTGGTTCCGCTAAAGTTATTGTTGATGCTTTTGTCCTTGTTTTCGGTTGGGAACGTGGTGCTGACCAATATGGCTGAACCTTGCGATATATCAGTACATGAGCAATCCTCTACCCTATTGCTATCACCACCATAAATAGCTACGCCGTTAGCCAAAAAAGGCAATTGCGCCGTACAATGGATAATAAGGTTATGACCGGGCGAAAACATTTGTTTGCGAAAAACAGTGGGCCAAATAGCAAAACAATCGTCGCCTGTTCCCCGGGCGGTACAGTTTTCAATTACAGATTGGCTCATACCAACGCAGAAATTTATACCATCGGCCATGGTATTCCTCATCCGGCATCCTGTAATTTTCAGGTTCTGTGAATTTTCTATCCACATACCCACTTTTGTATGTTCAATCCAGATATTTGAGATAGTTGAATTTGTGCCGAAAGATCCGGTTATACCATCATTGTCTTCCTTATCACTTCTGTAATTCAGTTTCCCACTGATAGCAAAGTCATTTAAATGAATATTATTCCCATCTCCAATTAACCTTACCCGTTTGTTAGAATTGGTATACTGCACTGAGTCACCCGCCAGCTCTGTATACCACATCCCAGCGCCCTGGATAGTTAAATTTGGCGGCAAAACAATGTTCCCGGTAATTTTATAAGTTCCAGCCGGAATCCATACTATTTTACCTGTTTGGCTGGCCTGGGCAATACAATTTCGTAAGGCATTGGTGTAGTCATCTGTTGAATCAGTCCCCCGAAAAGTTTTATCAGTAATTGACAATGCATTAGCTGGCTCGTTTAACGGTGCGACAATATTTTCCAGATCAACCAAATCAATTATGCAATAGGCTGCTTTATCCTCTTGCCGGTCATCGCGTTGTATCCGGATATGGTCGCCACTAGCAATATCCAGCCCCTTTAATCTAATCTCATCATAAAAATGTCTGGGCACTCCCGCAGTTGGATCATTGGTAAAAGGATATTTCCCGTAAAGCCATGTATAATGCGAAGAAATTAAAAGCCACCGCACACACTTCCCGTTTTTATATATTCCTATGGTGGAACTTAGTCCGTTACCATCCTTGCTGTCTGGCAAACTATACCTGATCACCATGCTGTTAGCAGCCGTAGCAGAGGCAAATTCAACATATTGACCTTTAGCATTCAATTTCACACATTGCTGCCCTGATGATTCTGTTTCTACGCGATAAGGTTCATATTTGGGCCCTAAAACAACACCTGTTGTTGCCATTTGCTCAGCCTCATAAGTAACCCATGGAATAGTGGCACCAGGTTTTTGCTGCGCGAAGCTTTGTAATGCGCCAAAAAAAAGGATGATGGAGATGCATCCGCACTTTATATTCATACTTTCCAGATATATTTAATATATCAAAGAGAAGTGATAGGCAGCGCAATTGCTAATTCTCAAATTAAAATATAAAAAAATATCCGATATTTTTGCAGTAAAAAATTGAAAAACAGCAATTTATATTTACAAACAGGCAGCAAAAATATAAACGCGTTATAAGTAATAATTCAGTAGTTGAGCTATGATTTATGCAGCTCAAATACTTCCTTCGCGTGGCTCAATGCGTTACTTACGGCAGCGCCGCCGGCATAAAATGTCATTTGCAAAATTACTTCAACTATTTGCTGTTTGGTTGCACCCAGCTTTAAAGCGGCATCAATATGGGCTTTTAGTTGGGGAACCGTGTGGCCAAGTGTAGTACAAGAAGCAATAAGTAAATATTCGCGGGTAAGCAGATCAAGCCCCGGGCGCGCCATTATCCCCTGCATTGCCCATTCAATGGTCATATCAACAAAATCAGGACAGATATCTTTCAAATTATTTACCAATTGTTCACCAGCCTGACCGCCATGTAAATGGTTTAATAATTCGAGACCTTTTTGATAGGTCTCTGTTTTTTTATTTTCCATGTTGTTTATTTTTTGGCGAATTTAAGTTGCTGACGTACTTTTATCAAGTAGTTACTTTTCTGTCGGGTAATGACAAAAAAGTAACTAATACTGACGATCAATATGTTACTAAACGAAAAATTTGAAAAAAAATATGATCAGGTTAACGATTGTCCAATCGGAGCAACAGTTGATGTGATTGGCGGTAAATGGAAACCTATTATTATTTGGATATTAATGCACGAATCCAGGCGTTTTGGAGAGCTACATAAATCAATACCCAGCATTGCTTTAAAAGTATTATCGAGGCAATTAAAAGAGCTGGAGGCCGATGGAATCATTATCCGCAAAGCTTATCCAGAAGTCCCCCCGAGAGTTGAATACTCATTAAGTAAAAAGGGCGAATCGCTCAGGGACATTATGGAGCGCATGGCTGCATGGAGCGCGAGTAATATTATGAAGATACCGCAGGCTTAAAATATCTCACCCACATCAATGAATAACCCGTTTGAGCCCTGACGGCCGAAGCCATAATCAATACTGATATTTGTATTTGATACTTTATTGAGTTTGATACGCAAACCAGGACCATAACCGGGTTGCATAGGCTGTAGCTTAGTGCCGGGCGCTGCTGACAAAGACTGGCCATTAACAAAGAATGTGCCTCCTATTAAACCATCGTCGGTTATTTTATATCTGTATTCGGCTTCAACATAAACCATCTGTGCTCCTCTGAATCGTCCTTGAATGTACCCCCGTCCGGTAGCTGAAGCTTCATCCCACTGGGTGCTGGGCAAATCAAGATATGCCGGCCTGCCACTTAATATTAGCCATTCATAGTTCCATAAGGCTAATACGTTGTCAGAACTGGCGGGAAACTTGAAATACTTGCGAACATCTACAATCAACGATTGCCAACTAGACGTACTTCCCAACGCGGTAAGATTATCCCGGTATTGCAGCGTTATAAATTCTCCTTTTGTTGGGTTAATCGTGTTATCGCGTGTATCCATCAAACCATTCAGCGTAAAGCCTGATGCAATTGAGTGAGCATTCTTTCCATAAATTGAGTAGTCTGATACCGTACCATCCATATCACCCTTATCAGTCACATTCCAATGATTGTCAATAATATAACCCGCGCCTGCATAAATCTCCCCTGTAATATGTCTTAAAACCGTTTCATAAAACTGAACGTAAGAATAGTCCATTGGATCCTCATCTTTTATATTTGAACTACTGCCAAGCCCGAATGTACTCTGCGGGTATCTAAAAAAACGATAATCACCAACAAAATTATATTTATTATCCTTAGTCCAGATACTGGTTTGTACCGGTAAGGTAAATTGCTTCCGTTGTGTTATAGAAGTACTGGCCACAACTGTTGAAACACGTGCATCGGGCCCGGTGCGAAAAGCGGCATTTCCGGATACAACAATGGCCAATTTTGATACGAGTGTATAACCAATTGCGGGTACTATAGAGTATGTGGGTTTTGAAGTAATGGAATCAACCTTTGCCACACGGCTTTTGTGAAATAGCCGCGCTATTACATCCGATATATCTTGTTGTTTCACGCCGTTAACATATTTTGTCGTGGTATCAACAACAGGGGGCATATTGGGCATTACAGGGAAAATAGTAACAGGTACCTGGTTATTTTCTTGCGCAAAAACAGGTAAGGCAAAAAATACAGTAATAAAATATAAAAAAATCTTGTAGAAAGCCTTCATTATGCGCTGATAAAAAAAACCAAAAAGTTAAATATAGGAGTTAACATCTATTTAACATCTGATTTTTATTTGGCGACGAAAGTAATCATTCTGTTACAAATCAGCCTAATCTATCTGTAATCACTTTAGATAATGACAACAGTATGGCAATATATTTTGTGAAGATATTGACTATAAAATAATTACCCGTTCTGAAACATGTAAAATACGTTTACCGGCAACATGCCGAAATTGTATTACTCCGTTTTTATGCTTTTTACCGGGTTCATCAGCGCTGCCTTAACACTTAAATAAGAAACTGTTGCCATAGCAATTATAGCAACTGCTATAAAAGGAATTACAAAAAGTGTCCAGCTGATGTTTATCCTGAAAGCATAGGTTTGGAGCCATTGATGAATAGCATACCATCCCAGTGGCGCTGATATTACAAAAGAAATTAAAACCAGCTGCGCAAAATCTTTATATAATAATTGCAAAATGCTGTTTACCGAAGCTCCCAATACTTTGCGGATGCCTATTTCTTTAGTACGCTGAACAATGGTAAACGATACTAATCCAAACAGGCCCAAACAAGCTACAAAAATGCCAATACCTGTAAACGTTGCAAATACCTGTCCGAATTGCTTATCGGCGTGATATTGTTCATTAAAGTGCTGATCAAGGAAAAAATAATTGAACTCATCGCCGGGGAAAAAGGCATTCCAGTTTTTTTTCAGCGCGGCTATGGTTTGCGGCAAATTGGTGGTGTTTATTTTTACCGATACCTGGCCCCTTACATCGGGTATGCAGCGGAAAATAACAGCGTCAAAGGCATCATGTAATGATTGCTGGTGATAATTATCAACTACACCTATTATGGTATAAATCTGGCCCCAAAAGTCTATTTGTTTTCCAATAGCCTGTTCTGGTTTTTCAAAACCCATTTCCTGGGTGGCTTTTACGTTAAAAACTACAGCGTGAGGATCAGTAGTAAATTCTTTTGAAAATAATCTGCCGGTTATTAATTTGGCATTGTAAGCTTTCAAATAATCATAGTCGCCGCCAATAATACGGTATTGTTTGCCTTGCGATTGATCGGTACCTGTTAGTTTAATGCCCCCGGCATTCCACTGCACCGGATCGCCGGGTATTGATGTTGAAACGGTTACACTTTTAACGGATGGATCACGCAGACTTTCATTTTTAAAAGCGCTCATACTGCGGTAAAAAGAATCAACATGCGCCAGTGGTTGTTTTATCACCAGCGTTTGATCAATATTGATACCCAGCTTTTGGTTTTGCATATAACTAACCTGCCGGTAAACGGTTAACGAAAATATAAGCAAAAAGATGGATGCTGCAAATTGAAAAACCACCATCACCTTACGCATTACTATGCCTTTTGGCGAAGCCGACAGTTTTCCTTTAATCACCTCTACCGGTTTAAAATTCGATAATACAACAGCCGGATAAAAGCCCGAAAAGAATGAACCCAGTAAAAACAATACAATTACAGCTATCCAGAAAATTGGTTTAAACAATAGCGTTAAAGTGATGTATTGCCCCGATATAACCGAAAAAATGGGTAGGAAAAGAATGATTAATATAATAGAAAGCAGTATGGCCATCCCATTCAACAACATGGCTTCGAACATAAACTGGCTTAGGAGCTGGCTTTTTGCTGAGCCAAGCGTTTTACGGACACCCACTTCTTTGGCCCGGGTTATACCCTTAGCTGTAGCCAGGTTTATATAATTTATCCAGGCTATAATAATAACAAATATGGCTATGGCGGCTAATAAATAAACTGATTTTCCATCGCCATTTGGTTCGGCCTCGAGCATTAAGTGCGAGTACAGGTGGATGCTTTGTAATGGCTGCAGATGATATTTTGCGCTTGCCCCCGACCAATTTATTTTGCGATAAGTTTTATCAACAAAAGGCACAAATTTAGCTTCTAATGCTTTTGGATCAACGCCGGGCTTAAGCAGCAGGTAGGTTAAACAACCATCATTAAGCCAGGTAACATCCAGGTCACTTTTCGGGCCAACAAACTTCATTAAAGTGCTGTATGATATCAGCATGTCTGTTTTAAAGTGCGTATTTGCCGGAAAATCCTTCATCACCCCGGTAACTTTTAATGAATTAACATCCCATATAAAAGTTTTGCCTACAGCATCAGTAGTACCAAAAAGTTTTTTTGCCACTGATTCAGTTACCACAGCCGAATTAACTTCCTGTAAAGCAGTTTTAGGATCACCACTGATTAACGGATAACTGAAAATATTAAAAAATGATTTGCCGGCGAAATAGGTTTTATCAAGCGTCAGTCTTTGATCTTTATATACCGCCAATAATGAACCATTGCCCACTACCTTTACAAAATCTTCAACTTCAGGGAAGTTATTTTTGAACGCATTCCCGGCCCCAAAAGCCCCGCCGGCCCATTGTGTACTTAATTTACCTCTATCATACCTATCCTGGCTAACACGGTACACCCTATCTTTCTTTGCATGAAAATTATCAAAGCTCAATTCAAACGATACATACTGTATAATTAACAGCCCGGCTGCCATACCAATGGCTAGGCCCGTAATGTTAATGAAGGAGAAAGCCTTATTTTTTGAAAGGTTTCTGAATGCGATGAGTAGGTAATTTTTGATCATAACATTGGCTATTTGAACTTGCCCCTGCTAATATTATGCCGTTTTAATAAACAGTTGACTATCAATATTTTAAATAAAAATTGATTTTTCATTTTCGTTCGGATATATTATAGTTATTGTCCGCATCCGTACAGTTATATTACTTGTTAATTTTCTTAAAAATCACGCCTTCGTTTCCTATAATATTTTTTCTTATTGAAAATCAAATACTTATGATTTAAATACTAATTAATTAGTAGAAATACTAATCAATTAGTTGTATTACTAATAAATTAGTATCAACTTTATAAAAAATTACAACCGTATGCAAAAGCTGGCCAAAAGAGAAGAACAAATAATGCAGGTGATGTGGCAACTGGGGTACGCATTTATAAAAGAAATTATAAACGAAATGCCCGACCCCAAGCCCCATTATAATACCATTGCTACTATGGTAAAAATATTGGAAGACAAACGTTTTTTAGAACATGAATCAATTGGTAACGTTTTCCGTTATTATCCAGTCATATCAAAAGAGCAGTATCAAAACCATGCTATGACAGATATTGTCAGTCAGTATTTTGATAACTCCTACCCTAACATGCTGATGTTTTTCGCCAAAGAGCAAAAAATATCCGAAGAAGAATTAACTGAAATAGTAAACCTCATTAAATCGCAAAAGAAATGATACCTTACCTGTTACACGTAGCTTTATTGATATCAGTTTGCCTTTTGTTTTATAAGCTGTTATTGCAAAAAGAAACCTTTTACCGGCTTAACCGTGTTGTTTTAGTTTTTTGTTTGGCTTTAGCATTTGTATTACCGCTTATACCTATACCCCAACAATGGGCGCTAAGGGAAGTTTCTAAAGCACCCGAGGTAAGTACTCAGCCGCAAAAAGCTTATCAGCCTGTTATTATTACACCGCAGAATGATGTGTCAAACATGCCCGTGGCAAAGCCTGCTGCTAGTCCCACTTCAGCCATAAAACAAACTTCGGCAATAACCAATCAAAGCGAGCCCTTAATGCACAGTGCTATTAAATGGCTGTTTTATTTATACTGGATTGGGGTTGCCGCCTTTGGATTAAACTTTTTGCTGCAAATTATAGTATTGCTATACCAGGCCTATACCAAGCCGGCAATAAAGGATGGCAAGTTCCGAATTGTTGAGCTTTACGGCGATAAGGCCCCCTGTTCATTTGGCAACAACATTTTCATTAATCCCGAAAAGTATGACTGGGATACTTATAGCCAGATTTTACTACACGAAAAAATCCATATTCAACAGGGCCATAGTTTTGATATTTTAATAGCTGAGCTGGTTTTAGTGGTGCAATGGTTTAACCCATTTGCATGGATTTATCGTACCGAAGTTGAAAATAATCTGGAGTTTTTAACCGACGATGCCGTACTGGAACACAAAGAAATTGAAAGGGAAAGTTATCAGATGAGCCTTTTAAAGGTATCGGCACCACACCTTTCGCTTGGAATTACAACCAATTACAACCAATCATTATTAAAGAAAAGAATTGTTATGATGAATGCTAAAAAATCAAACATCCATATTATGTGGAAATACTTTTTCCTGGTGCCCTTGCTGGGAGTATTGGCATGCGCATTAAATGACCCGGCTGCTTATAGCATGCCCGTTAACACATCGGCTAAAAACCATTTACAAACTACAAAAGATACCGATAACCGGCCCGATGACAGAACCCAGGGAGCATGGTTTGCAACAATTAAAAATGATAAAGTTCATATTGAATTTAAAAGCAATGACGATGATCACAACTGGTCAAACAGTTCGACATTCAATCTTAGTGACTTTCCGGCCCTGCCAAAAGATCAAAAAGGTGAATTTACCCTAAAACGCGAAGCCGGTGTTATTGTGTTTAACGGCAAGTTTGAGGGAAATGAAGGCTACGGCCATTATAAATTCACGGCCGATAAAAGTTTTAACGCTTTTTTAACCAGCCAGGGTATTACTGAAATTGAAGATGGCGACTCATTTGCTTTCTTTAGCTTGAATATTAAAAAGGACTATGTATTGATGTTGCAAAAAAATGGATTCAAGGATATCTCTAAGGGCAATTTGATTGCAATGTCGGCCCTTAAAGTTGATGAACCGTACATAGCCATGTGGAAAGCAAACGGATTTAATGATCTTAGTCCGAATGAGCTGGTATCAGGCAAGGCATTGGGTATAACCAGCGAGTACGTAAACGAAATACGAAAGGCCGGTTATAAAGACATCAGTTTTAATCAGTTGGTGAGTTTCAAGGCACAAAATATTACCGGAGCCTATATTAATGGTCTGCGCAAAAACAAAATTAAAAATGGCTCAGGCGCAGGCGAAGATAGTTTACCATCAGCCAATGAAATATCCAGCTATAAAGCCATGAACATTGATTCGGCGTATGTGCGGTCATTAGCCGCCGCCGGGTATAGAAATATATCTTATAACCAACTCACTACCCTAAAAGCCCTGGGTATTACCGCTGCTTATACAAAAAGCTTCAAAGAAGTAGGGTATACTACTTTAACGCTTAACAATCTTATCACCTTAAAATCTTTAGGTATAACACCTGCTTATATTAAAGGCTTTGAAGCTTTGGGATACAAAAACCTTACCGTAAATAATGTCACTACCTTAAAATCATTAGGTATAACTGAAGATTATATTAAGGGTTTTGAGGCGATGGGGTATAAAAATTTATCAGTAAATAATTTGTCCACCTTAAAATCATTAGATATCAATGAAGAGTATATTAAAAGCTTTGAAGCGTTAGGATATAAGAATCTTTCTATAAACAATTTAAGCTCTTTAAAGGCGCTGGGCATCAATGAGGAATATGTTAAAAGCTTTGAAGCCATCGGTTATAAAAACATCCCGGTTAATTCATTAAGCTCATTAAAAGCAATGGATATTACTCCTGATTTTGTAAAAGGATTTAAAGACATTGGGTTTACCGATATTTCTATTAATCAGCTGTCATCATTAAAAGCTACAGGCGTAACCCCCGCTTACATTACCGAAATGAGAGGTAAAGGCTTTAACTCAAATGATGTAGAAAAGTATGTGCGTTTAAAAACAGCCTTTAATTAATGATCTAATCTTAATCATCATGAAAAAAATCATTATAATAAACTTGTTGGCATCGTTTTTATTGTTTGCTATGGCTGGCAGTCAAACATTTGCTCAACAGCCTCACCCAAAACCAAAGCCTACCCACAATAACGACTGGAATTTTGATAACAACGGTCATCTGCCCGGTACATGGAACGCTGTTATAAAAGATGGTGTTGTAAATATTGAATTCTTCGGCGAGCATTGGAGCGATGGCAGGAATTTCACCATAGCGGAACTTGGTGTGCTGCCTGCAGACAAAATTGGAGACTTTAGCCTAAACCGGGAATCTGGCAAATTGAGTTTCAAAGGCGTATTTCAGGATCAATGGGGCCACGGCACTTATCAGTTTGATGAAAATCCTGGCTTTAAAGCATACCTGGCACAAAAGGGCTATACCGGTTTAGACAAAGAATTAATGCTCAATGTCTTCTTTACCGATATCAATAAAAGTTATTTTGACTACTTAAAGTCAAATGGCTACGTGTCCATTTCAAACAGCCAATTTAAAGATCTTGCCGAACAGGACATCAACCGTAAAGCGTTGGATGATTATTTTAACCTGTTTAAAACGGAAGGCTATGGCCATCAATCCATCGATAAAATTGTTGAGTTAAGGGAACATGGTGTAGGCGCCCGTTTTATAAACAGCTTTCACCAGGCGGGGTATAAAGACATACCGCTTGACAGGGCGCTGGAATTACGTGACCATGGCGTAAGCGTTGAGTATATAACCAGTATTCAAAAAATGGGTTACGAAAAAGTATCGCTGGAAAGAGCACAGGAACTACGTGATCATGGTGTAACCACCGAATTTATAAGCGATATGCAAAATATCGGGTATAAAGACATCAGCCTGGAAAAAGCGCAGGAGCTACGTGATCATGGCGTTAATCCGGAGTTTATAAAAAGTATTGCGGCTTTAGGTTTTAAAGATATTACGCTTGATCAGGCCCAGGAATTGAGAGATCATGGAGTAAATGCCGCTTTCATAAAAAAAGCGCAGGGCAAGGGCATGAATCTTCATACACTTGATGATTATATCAGATTAAGAGATACTGGTTTCAACGATTAAAAGACTTTCAAGCATAAGCAAAACCATTAAGGTTTTGCTTATGCTCTTTTTTCAAGCTCCATATAGTTGTGCATGTATTCTTCCCGCGCGTAAATGCCCATCAGATCGCGGCAGATATTGGCAATTTTACGTGCCGATGTTCCATTATTTTGTAATGGGGCAAGCCTTTTCAAATCGTTAATATCAAAGTAAGAATGTACCTTTTTGCCAAGTGCTAAACCAACATAAACCACTGTTGAATACTGGGTAATTAATTCGCTGCAATTGGCTATCATATGGTTGGTATTGCCTGAGCGGTATATCAATGTGCCCACGGGCGCATATTTCTTTATTTCGGCCTCTGCGCGTTCAAAGTTTTCATTGGGATGCAGTTTAAACAACAATTTTCTGCCATCGGCAATTTTCACCGCCTCTTTAATAAATGCAGGCCTGTTTTCGTACCTGAACGTTTCGCGCATATCAGTAGTGGCTACCATAACATAGTTTTTGTACGGAAAATCGTTACTCAAAAACTGTTTGATATTATCGTAATTGGGTATGCCTGTAATTTTTATTTTGGCAGCATCTGTACCCAATTTTATAAACTGATTTTTATATCCTTCAGATCCGGCACAATAAACATCGCAGATATTTGACGAACCATTTAATGAGGTTCCTCCGCTTAAAATTGGTGGTAATTTTAAAGCTTTCACAATGGCGCTTAATATGGTATATTTATCGGTCATTCCCTCCTGCACCCATACTGTTTTTACCTGCTGCATGCGTTTAGGGATATGTAAGTCACTGCAATAAACTACAAGATCATATTGATTTTTAAGGGCCCGATAGTCAATTTGCAAGCCATTAGCTTCCAGATATTTTTCTGAATTGATTTTAAACTGCCCGGCCAGGATGGTACCGTTTAATAGCGAAGTATGTTTTATTAATTTATTTACGATCGGCGAATCAATAAATAACTGACTAAACCAGCAATCAAACTCACTGAGCTGCTGTGAAATAAGGTGCATTTGAACAGTTTGGTTCATTGAACCGGTTATAAAGAGTATTTTTTTATTCATATAAAGCAATATGGGGTATCTGAATAAATCATTGCAACATTCCAGTTACATACGAAGTAAATAAAATCATTTCAATCAAAATTCACCCAATTGTCAAAATCTACTATTTGACTAAACCAGTACATAGGTCAGTAATGTGTCTTATTGACACTTGATTTCTCTTTAAAACAAAACAAAGCCCCTTTGCAGGAGCTCGTGTTGTTGCCATAGGTGTTTTGTATTAATTTACCGGAATTTCCTGCGATGGTTTTTGAGCTTCTGCATTTTTAGGCAGGTTAATAATTAACACACCTTCTTCCTGTTTGGCGGTGATGTTTTCCACATCAACCTGGCCATTTAAATTCAGCATCCTTTCGAATGATTTTATCGGATATTCCTGTTTGCTAAAGTTCGGCACATTGGCTTCATCAACTGCACGGGTACCACTGATGTACAAAATATCATCCTGAACAGAAATTTTTATATTCTCTTTAGTATAGCCAAGAGCGTATACATAAACGTCAAAATTGGCTTCGTTATCTGCAATATTTATCGGCAAATTATATTTGGCCCGGCGAAAGTATTCTCCTTTGAAATGGCCGTGTTTTCCGTGTGCATGGTGGCCGCAACCTTGTGCGCCTCTGCCTGAATTATGATCTCTAAACATTTTTGTCTTTTTTTAATGCGGGCTTTAATGCCTCGCTATTAGTGAAGACGGATGGTTTAGAAAATTACTTTAAACAAATTTTATTTTTTGGAAAGATGATTTGCAGAGAGCGATTAGGTGATAATTTAAGGATTATAGCCGGTTGCTGCGCTTGCGCCACTCTTCTTTAAACGATGAGCGGTCATTTTCATCCATCCCCATTAGTTTTTCCTTTAAAAAATATTTGGCATTTCGTCCCTTGTTGCCAAAGTTAAAGCTGCCAAATAATACGCGGCATAAAATCATTAAGCCCAGGGCTTGCCAATAAGAAATTTTACCTAATTGCGTAACCTGCAGTAAAATAGCATTCCATAATAGCATTACCGCAATGCTTAAAAGCAGAAATACAACTATACAGAAAATCAGATATAAAAACTTGTGCCTCATACCAGCGGGTATATTTGCCTTAAAAGTATTAATAATCTAAAAAATCATCATACAATTGTTGCAAACGATTGCGTAAATATTTTACAGCATACCCTTTCCGCGATATAATAGTCTTTAAATTTTCACCGGTTTCGTCGGCAATTTGGCGTAGTGTCTTGTCTTCCAACTCATTCCAAACAAACACCTCTCTTTGCTTTTCGGGTAGTTCGTTTAAGGCTTCAAACAATTCGTCCCAAAATAATTCTTTCAAATAAACCGATTCGGGGTCATCTTCATCGGTTAATAAAATATCAGCAAAATTATAGTCGTCCTCCTCATCGTCATCAATTAAATCATCAATTAGCTGTTCTGTGCGTTTTCGCCCTTTGTCAATTATTTTATTCCGGGCCACTTTAAATAGCCAGCCTTTTAAATGATCAATGTCATCTGTATCGGTTATATTGCTTAACTGCAACCAAACATCCTGCAAAATATCTTCAGCATCAGCTTCTGTAGTAACTTTTCCTCTGATAAAATTGAAAAGCCCTTTACCATAATCGCCTACCGCCTTAATTATATTTTTAGATTTTTGAGTCATTCGTTAATTATCCTTCATTAAAGAAGACGAATGAGGATTCAATTTACTTTAAGACAAAAGG
>JABDEQ010000037.1:19531-21561 GCA_013286985.1 Bacteroidota bacterium
ATATCACAAAGCGTTCCTATGGAACGCAAAATTGAATATTATTTTCTACCGACCAGTTCCTATGGAACACGCACCTTTGTTTTGTAGAATTAGTTAAAGTCATAGCCGCGATGGACTTTACAGATCGGCGGCGCCAATTATTAAAGCCGCATATTTTCTAAGGAAAGTGGCTTATTTGCATTTTTGAGAGTGATATAACCCAATCCTCACCAAACTTGAATAACAATTAAACCCATCTGTGTTCCATCGGAACACCTGGTCGGTAGAAAAAGAAATATTTTTTTCGTTCCATCGGAACGATTGGTGAATTTTTATAAATTGCAGTCTATCACATTTAATTAATGGCAAACAGTTATACACAAATTCATATACAATTTGTATTTGCAGTTAAATATCGTGCCGCATCCATAGGAAATGAATAGAAAGAAAGATTACATCAATATATTACCGGAATCTTTCAGGAAAATGGTCACAAAATGCTTCAAATAAACAGTATGCCTGATCATATTCACATTTTTATTGGCATGCGACCCAACCAATCCATTTCTTCATTAATACAAAATGTAAAAACAGAAAGTAGTAAGTGGATTAAAACGCAAAATTTATGCTCAAAACCATTTGCCTGGCAGGAAGGATACGGTGCTTTTTCATACTCAAAAAGCCAGGTCCCTATTGTTATACGCTATATTCAAAATCAAGAAATTCATCATCAAAAAGAAACATTTCTTAATGAATACAGAAAATTTTTAACTTCATTTGAAATTGATTGGAATGAAGAATATATTTTTAAGGAGCCTGAATAACATTAATTACTCCCGCAGAGATCACTAAATATTTTTCAATACCTTAACAGAAGTAATTGGGATATTAGCCATTATTGTATTTTTAGCGAAAATATTTCCCATTTATGTTTTTTTTATTTTCGAAGCTCCTTTTAATTTTCATATTGCCACTATCGTGGATTTTAGCTTTTCTAATAGCCGGTTTAACCGTTAAACGCGTCAAACTCAAACAACGCTTCCTCATAACGTCACTTATATTACTCATCATTTTTTCAAATCCTTTTTTGTTTGATCAATTTGTAAATGTTTGGGATATTAAACCGGTGCCGCTGAAAAGCAACGGGCAATATAGCTGCGTTATTGTTTTAGGTGGATTTGCAGGCGATGATGATAAGGGAAATGGTGTATTTAATTCATCTTCAGATAGATTTATACAGGGCTTAAAACTATTTACCACCGGTAAAGCATCACACATCCTGATCTCGGGCGGAAATGGCAACCTCTTAGCCGACAGTTTTAGGGAAAGCGATTGGGTAAAAACGCAATTACTTGAATTTAAAGTACCCGACAGCTGCATTTTAATTGAAGATAAAAGTCGTAATACGATAGAAAATGCTGCGTTCAGCAAAATACTACTCCAAAAAAATCATTTACAATCGCCCTATATTTTAGTTACCTCAGCGTTTCATATGCGCCGCTCATTAGGCATATTTAAAAAAGCAGGTATTGATGTTACTCCATATCCCTGCAATTATATGAAGGGTAACGGAGGCTTTTCTCTCGCAGAGTTTGTTCCAGATGCCTCAATATTAGGTAACTGGAATATTTATACTAAAGAAATGGTAGGCACATTGGTTAATTATTTGAAATAATTAGCCTTAGCAACCAAACATTTCATTTTCTGCTTAATTTAGGTATTTTGGCTGCCTCAAAAATATAAACACTTCCATTAATATAAAATGACTTATTGCTTAGGGATAAAAGTGAAAGAGGGTTTGCTGGCAATTGCCGATACCCGCATAACTTCGGGAACCGATACCACTATTAAAAAGAAGATAACGATAGAACAAAAAGATCACTTCTCACTTTTTATTATGACCAGTGGATTGCGTTCTGTCAGGGATAAAGCGTTAGTTTATTTTAACGAGTTAATGGAAACCAAGGAGTTTAATAAACTTTACAAAGCAGTGAATGCCTTTGGCGAACAGATAAAAAGAGTAGCACTTGAAGATAAAGCTTCATTAGAAA
>JABDEQ010000037.1:21571-23799 GCA_013286985.1 Bacteroidota bacterium
GTTTAAATTTGATTTAAACACCATCATCGGCGGCCAGCTGCGGGATGACGAAGAGCATAAGCTGTTTTTATTATATCCCGAAGGTAACTGGGTGGAGCTGGGTCAGGGTGCGCCTTATGTAATTATCGGCAACTCAGGTCACGGAAAGGCCATATTAAACCGTATATTAGACGAAGACTCAAGTTTAAAGCTGTCTCTTAAAACAGGCTTCCTTTCCTTTGATTCGACCAGGGTAAGTTCAAACAATGTCGATTTCCCGATAGACGTAGCATTGTACCGTAAAGACAGCTTCCATATTATTGAAAAACGCTACGAAAAAAAGGATTTGGAGTATATATCCACCCAATGGGATGAGGAATTAAGGGCCGCGCTTGACCATATATCAGAAGACTGGATGGACGATACCTTTAAAAAGCTGGATTAGATTGTTAAATGTTGCAAAGGTGCAGGGGCGGCCAGGATTTAATTGCTATAAACATTAACCGACCCGAAACAATTAAACTTTTATAACATTTATAACCGTATGAAATTTGATGTCTTCACTGCGATGGAATATAAGGCCGGATCTCCCGGAACTGTTATTTTAAATATCCATGCACTTAGAACGCCCCATCAAACAGTTATAAAAGAAACATTTTCTGTTGAACCTTATATAAAGGTTGAAGAATTAACTTCAACCCAAATAGAAAACCGGCTTATACGTTTTGAAATTGAGGAAGCCGCGTTAGTCAAAATAAACTACAAAGCTACTGTTGATACCTTTTGCCAGATAAAGGACTTTTCTGAAGTCGAAGAAATCCCGGTAGCCCAAATGGACAGTTCCGTTTTACCGTATTTATATCCAAGCCGCTATTGTCAATCAGATAAATTATACCGGTTGGCCAATCACATGTTTGGGCACATCGAAAATCCATTTGAAAAAGTGCTTACTTTAACAGACTGGATCTACAAAAACGTACAATACTTAAGCGGATCAACCAATTCTCAAACTTCAGCTTTTGATACGGTTACAGAACAGGCGGGTGTTTGTCGCGATTTTGCTCATTTGGGTATTGCATTGTGTCGCGCATTAACCATACCGGCACGATACTTTACCGGCTATGCCTATCATTTAAAACCGGCTGATTTTCATGCCTGTTTTGAAGCATATATTGGCGATGATTGGGTATTATTTGATGCAACCCGGTTGGTACCGCTCAATGGGCTGGTTAAAATAGCATCGGGTCGCGACGCTGCCGACACCGCCTTAGCCAATATTTTTGGCGGGATAACTTTTAACGCCATGATAGTAAGCTGCGAAGTGGCAGAAAATAACTTTACGCCTTTTTACTATGAGCCAAACCAGCTGAAGGGCCTGTCATACCTGTAATCACCAAAAGAGAATTGTTTAAAAGACGTAAACGAAAAATTTGACGTCGCGGGCAGATTCGAACTGCCGTGAAGGGTTTTGCAGACTCCCACCTATCCTCTCGGTCACGCGACTTTAAAAAAACTATTTAATCACTTATCCGGGACCAGAGGTGGAGGGTTACTTTTATCTTTCTCCGTGTTAACGGAGCAGGAGTTAGCACCTTTTTGTTTAGTCAGTAGTCTATAGCCTTTAGTACTAAGTCATAATAAAACGACTTTGGACTACTGACTCAAGACGTGCTAAACACAGGTTGCTAAGACTTCAAAGGGCCTTTCCCTCAGTCTTTCTGGATAAGTACGTATAAAGAACGATTGTTGATGCAAACATAAGGATAAATTCTATAATTCCTATAGATTTTATATTATTTATTACGACAAAAGCATAAGCTACTGTAAAACAGATGATTAATCTTTCATTTTACCTTAAACAAAATATTACGCAGGTTTAACCGGGCTTCCAGTCCAGTCTGTACCGGGAGATAATCGTTCGCCTTTCATTACTAATGACAGGGCTTCAATATTGGTATCATCGCCTAATTCACTATCATATAAAATAATAGTTCCTGAGCCTATACTGCTTCTCGCTCCTATTTTTACTGAACCAACTTTCATTACCCTATCCTCGAACAGGTGCGTTTGCGGGCCGCAATCAGCATTTAATGCTGCGTCATCACAAATGGTTACCATGTCAAATTCGGTGATATCGGTGGTATTAAGAAATACCCGTTTACCTATTTTTACCCCTAGCAGACGCATAAAAATGGGCAGCCATGGTGTTCCCTGCAAATATTCCAGCAGGAAAGGAATTGATAACGCCT
>JABDEQ010000038.1 GCA_013286985.1 Bacteroidota bacterium
AAGAGCAATTCAAAAAGAAAACATGGTGTACCCCATGATAGCCAAACCGGATATAGGCGGCAGGGGTGTGCAAGTGAAAAAGGTGCACAACGAAGATGAGTTGGCCGATTATATTGAACAAAACCGGGTCGACTTTTTATTACAGGAGTTTATTCCCTACCAAAAAGAAGTAGGCATATTTTATCACCGGATACCGGGCGAAGAAAAGGGCCAAATATCAGGCATAGTGGGCAAAGAATTTTTAACTGTTACCGGCGACGGGCGCTCCACCATTGAGGAATTAGTAATTAAAGAACCCCGTTATTTGTTGCAGTTACCCGTATTAAAAACAACGCAGGGCGACACGCTTAAAGAAATATTGCCCGATGGAAAAAAGCTGGTGCTGGTGCCCTATGGCAACCATGCAAGGGGCGCTAAATTCATTGACCTGAGCAACCTGATTAATGACCAGTTAACGCTGGTGATAGACCAGGTTTGCAAACAGATACCCGAATTTTATTTTGGACGGATGGATGTGATGTATGATACCTGGGAGGATTTATGCGCAGGTAAAAACTTTTTGATAGTAGAAGTGAACGGTGCTGGGAGTGAACCCACACATATTTACGACCCCAAACATTCCGTGTTTTTTGCCTGGAAAGAGATTATGCGGCATTGGAGGCTCCTGAATAAAATAAGCAGTTTAAACAAACAGAATAAAGCACTAAAATATATGACTTACCGGGAAGGCACAGACATGCTGAAGCGTAATACAGCATATTTAAAATTAGTTTCGTAATGATGTTAAAGAAATATGGGAAGTTGTTTTTTGTTGCGTTCAGCATCAGTTTTGTTGGAGCCTTACCGATAGGGACCTTAAATACCAATGTTGCCGATTATGCCCTCAAAGGCAATTTTATGGGTGCAGCAGAATTTGGTTTAGCGGCCATTATGGTGGAAGTTGGCCTTGTGCGGCTGGCCTTGCTGGCTCTGGACAGGATTGGCCACTTGCAAAACCTTTTTAAATACCTGAGCGCAATTATGTGTGTGATGATTTTCTTCCTGGCCTATAAAAGCCTGGAAGCAGCCTTTCATATGCGCAGTTACCAGGATATGCTGCCTTTTGTTGGGATGAACGCCTTTTATTCGGGACTGGTTTTGAGTCTGCTGAATCCGCTGCATTTGCCTTTCTGGCTTGGTTGGACGGCGGTGCTAAAAAGCAAGAATATATTGGATTCAAACATTGCCAGTTACAATATTTACATCACCGCTATCGGTACGGGTACATTTCTGGCCTTTGTGATTTATGGATTTGCCGGGGATTTTTTAATGAATACACTCAAGGCAGAGCATAATTTAATCAACTGGATTTTGGGCTTAACACTGCTGTTAACCGGCTTTATATTGGCCTATAAACTCATTGCAAAAAAGCTGCAATTAAGTGGTGCTAAGTCTGTCGGCACCAATTAAATAAGGCAGATCATTTCTGCCGACACAATTAAAAATAAATTAAAATGAAAAAGTATATCAAAAGCATTTATGGGCTGTTATTTATCGCCGTATTGGCGCTGGGCATAAGTTCCTGTACAAAAAAATTTAAGCCTGTTTTAAACTCTGCAGCGGGAATAAACTTTAAAGTAATTACACTGGCCCAGGCAAAAGAGGAAGCTAAAGCCGAAAATAAACCCCTGTTTGTGTTTACACACGCCAGCTGGTGCCCCACCTGTAAACGTATGGAGCAGGAAGTGCTTATTCAAAAGCAATTAGGCGATACCTTTAACGATACTTTTGTGAATGTAGCCATTGATTTAGACAGCCCCGAAGGGCATAAGCTGAATGATCTATATCCTATAAAAGCCACACCAACCCTGTTCTTTTTTAAAGCGGATGGAAGCCTTTACAAAAAATCGGAAGGCTTTGCCAATGTGGAAGAGTTATTGGTAGATGCGCGTCAGTTAAGCAATTAATTAAATTCTATAAAGGCATAGTAGTCTTGAGTGTTCGAAACATTTAAAGAGCACCTTTTTGCCATTCTGAGTATTAAAATTTCGCGGGGGGCTGAATGTAGGATGACAAAAAATAACGTGATGTTAGGCACTCGCAGAGCGGACTCACCCCGACGAGGCTCCGCCCGTCGACCCTCTCTACTTCGTAAAGAAGGTTGGGGGAATTCAAATTTCTTTTTTTACTCCCTCTTTATGACTTGTCATAGAGAGGGATGTCGAGCATAGCGATGACAGGGTGAGTCCGTACGCCAATGCAATACGTGAAGGCATTGGCGTAATTGGCCTTTACCCGCATGCTTCGAGTGCCTCAGGGCAGGCTTGTGCCTCTGTATGACACCCTTTTGTCATTGCGCCTTCAGACTTTTTTGATTAACGGAATTTGCAGGTTGGTAGGGCGATTCTCTTCCGTGTCAAATCCTCTGCCATCCACATTTCTTGCACCCCAAAAAAGGGTATCGCCTGATAGATAAATCAGATCATATTCGGCAAATAGCTGTCCTTCGGCCAGGCCAAACGGAACAAATGCTTTTTTGAGAACACTTTGAGCTTTGTTTATCTCCCAGGTTGTGTAACCGTTTATGGCTACTTTGTTTAATAAATCTGCAAAACCCTCAACTAACGGGGTAACTTCATATAGTTCGTCGGCAACAAATTTAACCTTTTGGGCATTTATGGCTATCGGGTGATCGCCCTGCCAAATGATATGGCCTTTGAGCGACATTTTTGCAAGCGGAATTTTCCCATAAGCATCTGCATAGTTAATGATGTTCAATTCAAATTTGTCTCCGGTCAAATATTTGAATGCCCTGCTTAAATAGAATGGTTTGATACTGCCATCAGCATTTTTTAAACTACTCGGACGAATTTCCGGGGCGATGCTTGCCCATTCGCCATTTAGATTTTTTTTAATCTCCTCTATATTCATAGTTTTTAACGTTTGAGTCTGTATTTCAAAAGTCGTACCTTTAGTATAAATGGACAAGTAGTCTGTTTTTTTGTTAATAGTATATAAAATCAGACTATTGGATACCAAGAGAAAAAACAAAGATTTTAATCCCAATAATTGCGGTGTTACGCATTTTTTGAACAAGGTAGGTGGAAAATGGAAAGTATTGATAATTTATGCCATCAGTCTCAATTGCAACCGTTTTAGTTCATTACAGCGCGGTATCCCTACCATTAGTAAGCAGATGCTGGTCAATCAGCTTCGCGAATTAGAGGCCGATGGGATTATAGAACGAACTATTTTTCCCGAAATTCCACCGCGTGTTGAATATAAAGTAACGGCATATGGGTTGTCATTAATGCCACTCATCAGGGTAATTGAGGAATGGGGAAGGGCGGATATGTTGGGAGGTTCGGGAATTGATGACGATTTGCAATAGGGGGATTGAATGGGGATGTGATGTATAAGCATGATCGTCCGATTTCGGAGATATTCGGACAGTGGGGACAACATACGACAGATAATGGGGAATTGAAGGTTCATAAAAAAATAATTAAATCGGTGTTAAAATTATTTATTGTCAATCTAAATCGTTATATATGTCCACGAATACCTAAACAATCAAATTCACGACATTAATGCGCTTACTCGTTAATAACAATATTTTAAATATCTCTATTAATGAAAAAGTTGATTATAATATCGCGTCTTCTTATCATCGAATAATTCCAACTTGCAAGATCACATCTTTTGAACTTTTGCAATTGGATTTTTCCGAAACCACCTTTGTGACTTTAGCCGGGTCTATGTATCTTATATTTATAGTACACGGAATTGTTAATGCCAAAAAATCGCAAGGAACGCGTATTGAAACAGTAATTATAAATTGCCCCGAACAAGTAGTCTCTACATTGTTAAATTTTGGATTTTTCAAAATGTTAGGTTTATATGGAAGTCTAAGAACAAATCCAGACTTTATAAAAACAAGCGATGAAACAATTGACTTTTGGAAAAAAAACGTAAAAAATCTAGACATAAATCTTAGAAGTCTTTATTGGCCAATTTCCAATATCCCCTTTAAGCACGGAATTAATTTTGAATTAGAGGTACGCAGTTTTTACAATGATTTTATTATTTTTTTCAACTCGGTAATTAGTTTGGGATTTATCAAAGGTTTAAATAAGGAAGGTTTAGATTTTATAGAGAGATTTTTTTACAAAGCTATAAATGAATCGACAAAAAATGTATGGGATCATAGTGAATCTTGGGGAATAGCATCAATCCAATCTAATCGTTCGATTAAAACAACCTTTTGTTTGTTTGATTTTGGAGTAGGATTCATAAATAGTTATATAAAAAGAAAAGGAGGCTTTCAAAGATCTACACAAGCTGATAAAAATGTTCTGATGTGGTTATTTGAAGAAGGGAATACGTCGAATCAAGGCGCTAACCATGGTCATGGATTATCGATACTTCAAAAGTTTACGGATATGAGTAATGGCGTATTACTAATAAATACAGACCAATATTCAATTCAATATACTAAAATGAAAGGGTTGCGTATCAATGAAAAATTGTTTTTCCCAGGCACGCAGATAATGATAAATTTTTGATCTATGAACATAATTGAAATCAACATAGTCGACGATATCTTAAAGTCGAGATTTGCCCTTCATGAGTTTGGAAAGCCAGTGCAGAAGCTTATTAATGAAAAAATTGCTGAGGTGAATTCTTCTTCACTTTTTGTATTGAATCTCAAACGAGCTAATCCTATGGATTACGAATTTGTAATTATTTCCTTCACTGAAATAATAAATGCGTATAAAAATAACAGCAATGTTTTTATAGTGTTTAAGGTTGAAAGTGGCGAATTCGATGAACTATGTACGGGGCTTATTGACATATTAAATTTACAAGTGACAAATGGACAGGATGAAGCCAATATTTTAAGGCAAAATGGTTTTTCCATGATTTATATAACAGAAAATGGTGAAACAAATTACCTAAGTAATCTATCAGAAATTCAGATATCAGTCTTGACGGAAATCGAGAATAACGACGACATTGATTCAGATAAGATTCAGACCAAATTTTCTCTCAAGGCAGAAGAAATTTCGGGAATATTGGACGATTTGGTTGAAAAAAAATTTGTCATCAGAACAGAGGATTATAGATATAAATCAATTAAATCTTTTATTTAATTTAATAACATGAGAGCAAATTATTTGGTAACTGAAGAAAACTTAATTGGCAGCGTGGCGACCGCTATGCTCAAATTAAAGCGTATAAAAGACAAAGTGGAACCAAAAGAAAGATTGTCTGATTTTATTGGTTTAATAAAGTTTATTGAAGACGCCAATAATAGCGATTATAAAAAATTGTTATACAAAGAGAATTTTTTTATATCAGAGAGCGTACTAAGAAATCTCCATACTGAATTAAATAAGAATAATATCTCCTCTCAAATAGATTTTACCGACCTTATTGAAACATTATCAAAGATAGTCGAAACCGCAATATCGGAAGATATTGATACTGCGGCTATAAAGCTTAATAAGGTGGCCGAAATATTATTACATATAAAAGTCAAAAATCAAACGTATATGTAATGAATAATTTTATTAACTGTCAAAATTTCCTATATAAGTATTTAGTCCTAGAGCTTTATGAAAAGTTATACAGGCTAAAGAAATATATAGTGACATGTCGAAAATTTGATAAAAAAAATAACGATGAAAATATATTGGATTTATTTCTTGAATCTATTAAAATCATTGGTAATGAAGTTGAGGATTTAAGGTCAACAATCATTAACGAAATATCAGATTTGCAGAAACTCCCCATAAGTATAAAAATCAGCCAGCATTCTAAATCAATTGCTCGAATTCATGAGGAGTTAAAAAATCTACATTCTAGTTGGACATTACCGGAAATTAAGACGTTTACGACGGACGTAACAAGATCAGGAAATTATAAACCTCAAGATATTTATATAATATTATCAGACAATTATTCTTTTCTTGAAAGAAACCTAGGTAAAAAATTTGAATCTACTTTAAGGGAAGCTTATGGGCATTTAGATATTGGTGAATTAAAGGAAACGCATTCCTTTGTAATACCTAAAATTGAATTTTCTAATCCGCTCAACTGGACTATTATTGCTCACGAATCAGGTCATTTGCAACGTGATAATATCAATAAAATTATAGATGATCCCAATATAATGCCTGATGATATATCTTCCTTGAATAAAGCAATCATTAAAAATTGGGCCGAAGAAATTTATTGTGACATATATGCTATTAGTGTTTTGGGCCCAGCTTATTTTATATCCTTTGTAAGTTTTGCTTTGCTTAGTCCCCTTGATTACGGATTATTATCTTTTTCCAAACTACATCCATCAGTAATCCTGCGGGCTACAATTATGATCAACTATTTAAAAGATAATAAATTGTCATTTAAAGCGGAATGGGGAGTGGAGGATTATTCAAAATTATTTTATGATTCTTTAATACAGCAAAGTGAAATTTTCAAAGATGGTCCTAAAGACACAATTGAAGGCTTAACTAAATTTAATAGGAATCTTCGAAAATTAATAAAAGACTTAAAATTAAATGAGTTTAGTATAAAAGAAATAGATTGTAAGCGGCTGATAGACTTGTTGTCTAATCTAAAGGAAGGTATCCCAATTGGAAGTGTTTGTTTGCCTATTGAATTCGATAAAGAGGAATTATTAAAAAAAGACCATTTATCTTCTGCTGAACTTAATAAATTAAAGGAAGCTGTAACTGAAAGAAGTACAAAAGTCTGGGAGATTTTAAATACAGGGTGGTTATATAAATTAGAACATGGTTTTATTTCCGGCGAGAATATCTTTTTCAAAGATACTGTTGACACTGATGTTATGGTGAAAATAGATAGCTATGGCAAGGTTATAGATTTTTTGGATGATCGACTTTTAGCTTCAATAAGCTCCGCACAAATTATTAACATAATAGAAAATGGATAATGGTACTTTCTGATAAAGATATTTTGAGGCATTTACTAAAAAAAGAATTGGTCATAAGCCCAATAACAAACGGTTTACAGCAAATTGGTAGTTCTTCTTTAGACATTCGATTGGGGGCAAATTTTAAATACCTAAAAGTTGTAAATCAAACACATTTTGATATATCTGATTTAAAAAAATTAAAAACCCAGATAGAAGAATATTCTGAAGACATAATTTTAGCACCATCCGAGCCATTTATTTTACATCCAAAAGATTTCGTTTTGGGTTCAACATTGGAATACCTTAAACTTCCTGAATTTCTCACCGCGAGATTAGAAGGAAGAAGTACCTGGGGGCGAGTAGGTTTGCAAGTTCACTCTACAGCTGGATTAATCGACCCAGGATTTGAAGGCAGTCTAACTTTTGAGCTGCATAATCTAGGTAAATTGCCGCTTCCACTATTTCCAGGCACTCGTATTGGACAATTAGTTTTTTATAATATCGAAAACATTACAACTTTATATAAAGACAAGGAAGGTTCAAAATTCCATAGTCAACTTGGACCTAAAAATTCGTCTTTCTATAATGACTATGATTATAAAAATATAATTAAAAATAGACAAAATGACAAAAATTGAGATTGACGATGATACAATCCAACTAATTCTCTCAGATCAGACTAACGAGAGTTTTTGGTATTTCCAACTTGGTAAAATTGAAGCAAATCCAATCGCAAACGACGAGCATCAATTTATGAATTCTTTTTTTAATAATGGCCAGAGGGTTTGGGATGAAAACAAAGGAAAAATTCAAAGTCTCCTTTGTGATATGACTACAAATGAACCTAATGAATTTATCAAACAATTAACTGAAGGGAATATCAAAGATCTGATTACGGGTATAATAACACTATTACATACTACGCTCAGTATAACTTTAACTTTGGCGGTTCCTTTAGTAGCATTGATACTTAAGAAAGGGATACACACATTATGTAAGGCTTGATTTTTATGCAATCTTGTATGTGGAAACCCCGCTGTCCGAAGTTTTCAAACCTTGGATAACCATACTTGTAGTTTAAAACTACAATACCCCGCTGTTAATAGCATACAGGCACAGCTATAACATCAAACTTATGGCAATTATAAATTGTTGATTTTGTCCCAGCGGGGATCGTTTTTTTACCGAAAAAATCAAATTTTTAGCCCGCGCTGTCCCAAAGTGGCCCGGCAGGTGGGTTAACTTGTTGATTTACAGCGGCGGTTCGTCCCGGCTGTATCGGGTGTTTCTTTCTGTGTTATGTATTTGCGGGACAACGCGAATGCATTTAATACAAAACAACAAAACCCGCCATTAGCGGGTTTTGTTGTTTTGTAGTGCTATGAGCAATTAAGTCAGGTAAAAGTGTTTTATATCATTAATTTATTATTCATTATTTATTAATTACCTGAATATATATTTATTCCGGTATCCTGCTTTAATAAGGATGCGAAACCATAATTAAACATTTTTTAATAAAACAGATAAATGAAATATTTGATTTCTGCCATTCTTTTTTTTACCGGACTAATGGTTCACGCGCAAACCAACGGCAGTATAAAAGTAGCCTGTATAGGTGCCAGTATTACCTATGGCGCCCGGATTGAGAACAGGGAACAGAATTGTTACCCCGCCCAACTGCAAAATATGCTTGGAAGCCATTACGAGGTAAAAAATTATGGTGTAAGCGGTACCACGTTATTACGTAAAGGCGATAATCCATACTGGCAAACTAAACAATACAGTGATGCTTTAGCTGATAACCCGGCTATAGTAATTATTGACCTGGGCGGTAATGATGCCAAATTAGTTAACCGCATCCATCTGGATCAATATGAGCAGAATTATAAGGAATTTATCCATTCATTTACCCAACTGCCATCGCACCCGCGTGTTATTTTACTGTTGGCTATGGCTTGCTTTTTAAAAGATACAGCCGGTATTTGGGATCCGGTAATTGTGAACCAGATTAATCCGAAGATACAAAAGGTAGCTTATGATGAGCATGTGGAAGTTATTGACATGCATTCGCCATTTGTAAATAAAGAAGCCAATATGCCCGATAAGCTGCACCCTGATAAAATTGGCGCCGGCATTATGGCGCAAAACGTTTACAGGGTGATAGGACAACAGCGGGATGAGCGTTTTGGTATATTCAAAAACCTTAAAATGCCATTAAAGCAAAGCTCATTTTATGGTTATGAATGTGCTGATTTTATTTTTAACGGAAGAAACTGTAAAATAGCGAAACCCAAATTTGCTGCCAAGGGTTATCCCTGGGTTTGGCGCGCTCGCTTTTGGGGCCATGAGCCACAAACGGATATTGCATTGTTACAGCAAGGTTTCCACATTGTTTATTGCGATGCCGCAGAACTGCTGGGTAATAGCGAGGCCATTGCCAACTGGGATAGCTATTATAAGTTATTACGCAAAGCAGGGCTCGCTAAAAAAGCAGTACTGGAGGGTATGAGCCGCGGTGGCGTTTATGCATTTAACTGGGCCGCTTCAAATCCCCAAAAGGTAGCCTGTGTATATGTGGATAACCCCTTACTAAATATACCGTCGTGGGCAGCGCAGTTTATCAATAAACCTGATACGAAGGATGAAATGTTTCTGGCTTTTAAAAAGGATTATAACCTGACTACTGACAGCGATATAATGAATTTTAGAGGCAGCCCGGTTGATAAGATAAAGCAGATTGTAAAAGGCAAATACCCCATATTAATACTTTGTGCTGATGCTGATGAGCAGGTAATTCCGCAGGAAAACACACTGCTGTTTGAACAAAAGATAAAAGCATTGAACGGTAATATTATCGTGATACACAAGCCTGGATTTAAGCATCATCCGCATAGCTTTCCTAATCCGGCCCCAATTGTTGATTTTATATTGAAATCAACCGGGTATGTTACCCAAAGTTAACAATTACCGAAGACCATAGGTGATCTATGAGCTGTTTTACAGTTAATTGCCGGTTGAGGCCGGGAGTTTATCTATAAGGTATATAGTGTTAATGCTTTTTTAATCTTTTATTAAGTCACACGGGTTTCTTTGTAGTACCAATTGTATAACCGGTTTGCCGCATTGCGTATGCCCAAGGCTTATTTTTTTCTTTGATTGATATGCAGATAAATATGAATAAAGCGATATCCGGTATTATCCGGGTTCTGATAATACTTACTACAACGGTTTCCCTTGGTACAGCCCAATCATCCCGTAAGCTTAAAAGCCATTCTCCTGTTGATACTTTGTTGGATACCTATAATGTTTCGTGGAATACACCTGGGCCAGGTTCGGCTCAATCAATGCCATTGGGTAACGGGGATATCGGCGTTAATGTATGGGCTGAGAAAAACGGCGACCTTGTATTTTACATCAGCAAAACCGATGCCTGGGGCGGTGAACTGGATGCCATTAAAGATATATGGATGAAACAAGGTGGGGTGTTGATGAAATTAGGGGCTGTAAGGGTATCCGTTACGCCAAACCGACTAGCAGGCAATGCAGCTTTTAAGCAAATACTTAAACTCCGCGATGGTGAAATAACAGTTCAGGAGGGAACCGGCGCTAACAAAGTGGATTTTAGGGTTTGGGTTGACGCCAATAACCCGGTGATTAGGGTTGAAGTTAAAAGCACCCGCCAATCAACTGTCAGCGTAAAGCTTAATGACTGGCGCGCAGGATTAACAGACACTATTTTGAGCAACAGGAAAAATAACATTGCCTGGTACCACCACAATTCGCCAACAACCGATCCTCACTTGGCTAACCTTACCTTCGGCGCTGTGATTACCGGTAGGGGATTAACTAATAAAGATGATACAACCCTGCAATCAACCAAAAAAGTTACCTCTCAGCTTATTTCTATTTATCCTTTAACAAGCGTTGCGGGCAGTGGGAGCAAATGGTTGTCTATACTAAAGCAGGATATGAACCGGCTTGAAAAGCTTAGTCTAAATCAAACGCGTTTAGCCCATCAGCAATGGTGGCAGCAATTTTGGGAGCGCAGCTGGGTATTTGTTAGTGGCAATGAAACGGCCGCTGGTGTTACACAAGGGTATATTTTACAGCGTTTTGTTACGGCCTGTGCGGGCAGGGGGGCGTACCCCATCAAATTCAATGGGTCTCTTTTTGTGGTGGATGACCCTGCCAAAAATGAGAATGCTGATTACCGTACATGGGGAGGGCAGTATTGGTTCCAAAATACCCGTGCCATGTATTGGCCAAGGTTAATGGCCGGCGATTTTGATATGATGCTGCCCTTATTCCGCATGTATGCCAACATACTCCCTGCCAATGAGACGCAGGTTAAGCAATACTACAACCATGGCGGCGCCTATTTTGCCGAAACCTCTCCCTTTTGGGGCGGCTTAAATTTTATGGGGCCTAATGTTAAAGCAAATTACACCAACCATTACTTTACGCCCATATTGGAACTGAGCATGATGATGCTCGATTATTATGAATATACAGGCGATACCGCATTCGCAAAAAAAACGTTGCTGCCGGTAGCCACAGCAGGGTTACGGTTTTTTGATGAACATTTTAGCCGCGACAGTACCGGGAAATTGTTGCTCGACCCGGATAATTCTATTGAAATGTTTTGGAAGGTGCATAACCCTGCGCCGGATATTGGAGGCCTGCACGCTATACTCAGCCGTATGCTGAAATTGCCCGGCACACTGGTTGACGAAAATACACGCCATCACTGGCAGCAATTTTATAACGAACTGCCACCACTGCCAACAGCGGACATTAAGGGTAAAACGATATTACTGCCCTATACCGGCCCGCAAACTGCACATTCATTCAATAGCGAAAACCCCGAATTATATGCCATATATCCTTTCCGGTTGTTTGGTTTAGGCAAGCCTCAGCTGGATGTGGCCCTCAATACATTTAATACCCGTAAGCAGCGCGACAAAGGCTGCTGGGTGCAGGATCCTATTCAGGCCGCCATGCTTGGTGATGCAGGTACGGCTCAGGAATATGTTAGCTTTAACTTTGCCCGTAAGGATCCACGGCTCAAATTTCCTGCCTTTTGGGCAACAGGAAACGATTATAATCCTGATGAAGACAACGGTGGTAACGGTGAAAACGGCCTGCAGCAAATGCTCATGCAAACCGACGGCAAAAAAATAATGCTGTTGCCCGCCTGGCCCACTGGCTGGGACGCGGCTTTTAAGCTCAACGCGCCATACAATACAACAGTTGAGGGTAGGGTTGCAAAGGGTAAGCTTGTTTATCTGAAGGTTTCACCCGCCACTCGTTTAGCCGATGTGGTGTATATCACCGGCAAATAACCTAAAGTGTTTACCATTCGGTAAAATTAAGCTGCCGGTAGTTAATCGACTTAAATAATATGTTAATACGCATGGTAAATTAATGTTATTATTTGTTAAATTTATACCTATTCCCTTAGCTTAATTTTATCGAATTGTTGTTCATAATAATATTGCAATCTTTAAAATATAAACTGTTTTTATTGTAATTTAGCCAAGCCAAGCAAGCAAAAACCATATTTGCCGGCCTAAATTATAAATATACACACAGGGATGCTTAAGTTGTAATGCTTTTGTGTACTAATTAACATGAGATTTTTTTTATCGGGTTTAGTCGCGGTTATTTTATCAAATATTCTATTCATATTGCCAGGCAATGCGCAATCTTATGGACTAGGATTTTACAGCCACGAAGTAGTACAGGATAAACGTACAACGCTTGATCTGGACCTGAATAATGTAGCGCCCAAGGACAGCCTTGAAGTATCATTCGATCTGTCGTTCATCCCCAATCATGAAGTTTATTTCGGATACCTGTTAAGGCTCATTGGCGATGATACGCAAAATATTGACCTGGTATATGATAACCAGGCCAACATCCGCCATTTTAAGATCATAATAGGCGAGCGGTTGTCGAAGATCGCATTTAATATTGATGATAAACTACTGTTTAATCATTGGAACAATCTACGCCTGCTTATCGACTATAAACATGATAAGATCACCGTATATTCCGGTGGCGAATCATTCAGCGAGTCGGGTGTTCATTTAAAACAAATTACCAATTATAAGCTGCTTTTTGGCGCTAATGCCTACCGTCAGTTTCAAACTACAGATGTGCCGCCCCTAAAGCTAAGAGATGTAAAGGTGTTGCAAAATGGTAAACTGCTATCAAACTGGCCGCTTAATGAGGGGCAGGACAACATAGCGCATGAAACCGTTAATCAAAATAACGGAACGGTAACTAACCCGTTGTGGATCAAATCGCTTCACCGTAATTGGCAGATGGAAAAGGAATTTACCGCGCCCGGCGATGCCAGCATTACCTTTGATGCCGCTAACGGAAAGGTTTATATCATCACCGCCGATTCACTGATAACTTATGCTGTAAATAAAAATCCGCAGCTAAGTAGTATTGCCTACAATTCGGGCAGGCAAATGCTGGTGCCCGGCGATCAGGCATTGTACAATCATGATAAACTGTATTATTTGTATATCGATCAAATGGCTATCGGCACCTATGATTTGCAAAGCGGGAGATGGAACAAGGGCTTTAAAAATTTAGCCACTAATAACGGCCACCTGAATAAGTTTTTCAATAATAAGGATAGTTCAATATATACCATTGGCGGCTATGGGCAGTTAATTTATAAAGATAGTGTAAGGCGCTATAGCGTTGCTACCAATAGCTGGCAGCAAGTAAAGGTTAAGGGTGATACATTTACCCCCAGATACCTGGCCGGCCTTGGCACAAACGCAAACGGCGATACCGCATATGTAATTGGCGGCTACGGAAGTGCATCGGGCCAGCAGATAGTTAATCCGCACAATGTTTATGATATGATGCGGTTTTCGGTTAAAGATAAGGCCTTTAAAAAGCTGTTTACCATTGATGTAAAGGGCGAGGATTTTGTGTTTGCCAACTCGCTGGTTATTAATGAAAAAGACAGGTCGTACTACGGGCTGGTATACCCGCAGCATAAATTTAATTCGAGCCTGCAAATGATCCGGGGTTCATTGGATAAACCCAAGTATAATTTTGTTGGCGATAGCATTCCTTACCTGTTTCACGATATCTATTCTTATGCGGATATGTGCTATTTTCCGGCAAGCGGTCAGTTTTTAGCAGTTACGTTATTCAAGGAGAAAGATCAAACAAGGATCAAGATCTATTCGCTGTTAAGTCCACCCGAACCTTTAACCGATCATGATACGGCAATTGCCCATAGTAACTATTTATTATGGATAGCCATAACTCTTATACTGGTTATAATTGCCGCCGGGCTTCTGTATTTTCGTAAAAATGCGGCTATAAGTAAACCACTTATACCAAAGCCGTTAGCAGAATCTCCGGAAGTGGTTGCTTATCACCCCGAACAGGAAATTATACTGGCCGAAGAAGATAGTACAAAGAACATCAATAAAAACGCCATTTTTTTATTCGGCGATTTGCAGCTTTTTACACCCGATGGTAACGAGATAACCAAATATTTTACCCCCTTGCTTAAAGAGCTGTTCCTGGTTATTTTGTTATATTCAGTAAAGCTCGACAGGGGAGTTAGTTCCGAAAAGCTAAATGAGATACTCTGGTTTGATAAATCAGAAAAGAGCGCCCGTAACAACCGTTCGGTAAATATTGCCAAGCTTAAATCGCTGCTCGATAAAATGGGCAGTTGCCATTTATCAAAGGATACGGGGTACTGGAAGATAGAGATAGATTACAATAAAATATTTGTTGATTATCACAAATACCTCAATATCGTATCCAATAAAAATAAGTTGGATAAGCAAAAGATAATTCAACTTACGCAAATTACGCAGCGGGGCAACTTTTTATCCAATATTGAATATGAATGGCTGGATGCTTTTAAGTCGGAAGTATCTAACGAGATCACCGATTCTTACATATACTTTGCAGGCAGCATTAAAATTGCCGATGACCCTGAGTTTTTGATCAAGCTATCCAACGATATTTTCTATTTCGACCCGGTAAACGAGGATGCGATGATTTTAAAATGCAAGGCATTATCACTCATTGGCAAGCACTCGCTGGCAAAAAACACCTTCGAAAACTTTAATAAGGAGTACCGCGCTATTTACGGTGAGGCCTTCACCCGCGATTTTCATTCAATTCTTGAATAAATCTGTTACAAATCTATTTACAGGTTTAATTAATCAATTTTTAATAATTAATTAAGTGCAGCGGGCAAATTTGGGCTTATAACCCATTTTATAATCCTGTGCCTGTAAATTAATTGTGGCTATCTGAATTATAAAATCTTAAACTTTAAAAATTGAGGATTTAATGATGAAAAAAGTATTTTCAGCTATTTTGCTTATGGGGCTAAGCCTTGTTGCCCTGGGCCAGCGTTTGCACAGTAAAACATCGGCATTTACAAGTTATAAGGGCCTTGTAATGGCCGGTTACCAGGGTTGGTTTAATGCACCCGACGACGGTGCGGGACGTGGCTGGAACCACTATGTTTCTCATGGCAAATTTGAGCCGGGCTTTACCAATATTGATATCTGGCCCGATGTGAGCGAGTATAAAAAAACCTATAAAAGCCCGTTTAAACTAGCCGATGGCAACGATGCTTACTTGTACAGTTCGTATGATAAGTCATCAACCGAAACTCATTTTAAATGGATGCAGCAGTATGGTATTGATGGTGTATTTGTACAGCGGTTTATTGCCGATGTACAACGCGGCAATGGCCGTAAACACAACGATGAGGTTTTGGCTAATACTTTAAAATATGCACAAAAGTACCACAGGGCTATATCGGTGATGTATGACCTGTCGGGTATGCGTGCAGGGAGCGATTCGGTAGTGATTAAGGATTGGAAACATTTGGTGGATAGCCTGAAGGTAACCAACCGGGGAAATAATCAAACCTGGCTGTACCATAACGGCAAACCGCTAATTGCTATATGGGGCATCGGTTTTAACGATCACAGACAATATGGACTCACTGAAGCAGCAAGAATTATTGATTTTTTTAAAAACGATCCGGTTTATGGCGGCTGCTCCATTTTGCTGGGCGTACCTACCTACTGGCGCGATTTTGGGACGGATACCGAAAAAGATCCGCATCTGCAGGATCTGCTGCGCGAGGTTGATATTGTGCACCCCTGGTTTGTAGGCCGGTACGATGAGGGTACCTACCCCAAGTTTCAGGCTCGGATAGTTGATGATATAGCCTGGTGCAAAGCCAATAAGGTGGAGTATGTGCCAACGGTGTTTCCAGGTTTTAGCTGGCATAATATGAACCCGCGGAGCCCGCAAAATCAAATTCCCCGTAATCGCGGGCATTTTTACTGGGATCAGATCAGCGGTGCCATAAAAAGTGGTGCTGATATGCTGTACGTAGCCATGTTTGATGAAGTTGATGAGGGCACAGCCATTATTAAGGCTTCCAAAAACCCACCGGTTGGTTTGAGTACATTCGTTACTTATGAAAGTGACATCCCCAATGATTATTATTTATATTTGACAGGCTATGCAGGCAAAATGCTCCGGAAACAGGTGCCGTTTAGGGCAGACGTGCCGCCACCAGTTAACAAATAGTAGTTCATTTTATTAGCGCCCGATAAACCCGTTTTAAGCAAAATATGAATTTGAGAAATCGCTTTGCAATTTTAACAGTAGTGCTGGCTGGCCTGGTTCATTTCAGTGCATCGGCCCAAACAAATAAGGCTGCTGTTAAAACCTTTTGTAATCCCATAAATCTGCCCTACAATTTTCAGAGCGATGGCGGTATTACCCGCCGGGAGGCTGCCGACCCCACCATTGTTTTGTATAAGAATAAGTACTGGCTATTTGCATCCAAACAAAAGGGCTATTGGTTTTCGGATAATATGATTACCTGGCACTTTGTTAAGCCCGAAGGCTTGCCGCTGGACGTTTATGCACCATCAATAACCGTAATTAATAACAGGCTGTATTTTTTTGGCGGCAATAATACTGGTGCCTTCACTACCGATGACCCTGCCGTTGGCAAATGGAAAAATATAAGCCGCTATGCCCCCGGCTGCACCGATCCTTACCTGTTTAAAGATACCGATGGCAGGCTGTACCTGTACAATGGCTGCTCGGATAAAGACTCCCTGTAGGTGGTGCAAATTGATGCCAAAACCTTTTTACCCATTGGCAAACATTTTAAATTAATAAACTCAAACACCAGCCAGCACGGTTGGGAGGTGCCGGGAGATGGAAACCTGGATTTTAATACCCGGCCGTGGATTGAAGGATCATACATGAACAAAATAGGGGGTAAATATTACCTGCAATATTCGGCGCCCGGTACGCAGTTTAAAACCTATGGCGATGGCGTTTATGTGAGCGATAAGCCGGATGGCCCTTTTGTTTATGCAAATTATAGTCCATTTTCGTTTAAGCCAACCGGGTTTATTACAGGCGCAGGGCATTCAAGCACATTTACAGATAAGCAGGGCGAATACTGGCACATTGCAACCGGTACCATATCGATAAGGCATATGTTTGAGCGGCGTTTAGTATTGTATCCAACATTTGTTACTGCCGATGGCCAGCTGGTTACCGATACCTACCTGGGCGATTATCCGCAGTATGCACCGGGTACAACAAAGCACAACTTAATGAAAAAATCTCCCAAATGGATGCTGCTGTCTTACAACAAAAAAGCGACAGCCTCATCAGTGCTTGCCGCTAATGGGAAGCAGACCTTTGAGATAGCTAATGCCTTTGATGAGGATATCCGCACGTGGTGGTCGGCTGCTACAGGCAATGCAGGCGAATGGCTACAGGTTGATTTGAATAGAACATGCACCATAAATGCTATACAGGTAAACTTTGCTGATCAGGATGCCAAAGCTGATGCCTTTACACCCGGTGACGGCTATCGTTATTTAGTAGAAGCTTCTGTGGATGAAAAGGTATGGCATACTATCATCAACCACAAAAACGATGGGAGAGACGCCCCTCACGATTATACGCAGTTGGATAAACCAGTACAGGCTCGTTATCTACGTATTACCAATGTACATTGCCCCGCGCAAGGCTTATTTTCCATATCTGGTCTGCGGGTTTTTGGCAAAGCGCCGGGCCCGGTGCCCGGCGTAGTTAAGCAGTTTGCCATTAGTCATACTGCCGATGAACGTACGGTGCATGTAAAATGGACAGCCTCATCTAATGCTGAGTTTTATATTGTACGTTATGGTATTGCCGGCGACAAGCTTTACAGCAGTTACCAGGTTTACAAGGGTACGCAACTGGATATAAACGCCTTAAATATCAATACCAAATATTACTTTACTATTGATGCCGTTAATGCCGCGGGTATAACATTTGGTACAAGGGTATCAACCAACGGATTTTATTAATTACGCAAAAAAGCCGCTGAGATCAATTTGACCCAGCGGCTTTTTACCTAAGCGGAAATGTTTATTATAATACAGGTTTGGTTGGCCTTGTTGCTGTAAGGGTTATCTGGCCCTTAAACATTTTGGCGCCATCGCCTGTCAGTCTTAAATAATAATCTGATGAGCAAGCGGTACCATCTTCATCAAGCGACTGAAAACTTGAGCCTGCGGGTACAAACTGCTGGCTTTCGGCTGTTTTGGCTATCTGGTTGCTTTCATTATATTCGTCGAACATGGAAATGTAGAGGCCCTGGGCTCCGGCTCTTGTCATATTGTAAAACTGTCTCCACATAAAATCGCCGTGTGCCCTTTGGCGGGCACTCAGGTCGCCCGGTAATACGCATGGTTGATAGTCTATGCCATTGCCACGGCAATATGCTTCATCGGCCTTGTTTGTGTTTGCATAAAAGCCGTCAGAATCATTGGCATTGGCAATTCTTCCAACCATCCATGGCGAGAGCATATCAAAAGCTTTATAAGTAGCTAAGAAATCGGGCCTCGAATCACTATCCTGATCACGCCAGTGCGTTGGTACGCCACCAATAACATAGCAGCCCTTGCTTTGAAACCACTTGATAACACTAAGGCAGGTAGCTGCGGTGAAATTGTGGTTATCATCGCTAAAACCAAAGCCCCAGATACACACTACCGGTTTGCCATTTTGTTTGGCATACTGCGGAGATGAAGTAAGCGCCGACATTTTATTTGTCCAGTCAGTTTCCATTTCGGTAGCCATATTTGCCCAGCCGCTTACATCGTACATAATGTAAAATTTAACACCATTATTTTCGGCAGCTATTTTTACCTTGGCGGCCATGGCATCACGAACCGGGCCTTCCAAACCGCTGGGGTTAAAGCGTTGCAGTGCAGCACCATCAATGCCATAGTCTTTCATCCATTTAAACTGAGTATCAACAGTTTGGTCGCTAAAAGAAGAAAATACATTTGCAGGCTGGCCATTATTCAAATTAGGATATTGGGTTGGAAAGGTGCTGGTATAATCGCGCACATCAGGCCACGACGAAATTGCTGTGTTGGTGGGCGATGGCTCCTGTTCCCACGTTTGTGCCCAATGCCAGTATAAGTTAATCGGCGATCCATCGCCTATTGCTGCAAACCACCCCTGGTAGCCCACAACCACTTTACCTACCACATCGCCTACAGGCGAAGGCGTATGAACAACAGCTACGGTGTCCGTATTGGGAAGCGGCGCAGGGCTGATTTTCTTTGAACAGCTACTTAGTATCGCGGGTAACAGCGCTATAATTAATAACGCATTCATCTTTCTTATTCTCATATTCGTTAGTATTATAATGCTATGGTTAATAAGTTTATTTTGAGCAGATGTTTGTATTTGGCTAAGATTAATTTTTGCTTTTTATAAATTCGCTTGGTACAACCTTTTTAATGGTTCCGTCAGTATTGTAGTATAGCTTATCAAAGCAGATGGACCTTAACCAGTCCTGGTGTGAGAGCGAACTGTTATGATAAAATGCATACCATTGCCCCTTAAACTGTACTATTGAACCGTGGTTAGTATAGCTATCAGTGGGATCCATGTAAATGCCTTTGTAGGTCCATGGCCCTAAAGGATTGGTACTTGTTGCATAGCGCATTTGATTGTGTTTGCCCTTAACATCGTGGTTATCAGAATATGACAGGTAGTAAATGCCATTTCTTTTATGAACCCAGCTTGCTTCGTGAAAATCTTCCAGACCATCCATTTTTTGCATTTTGCCGTCAATCTCCACCATATTGTCTTTTAGCTTGCCACCTTTGCAGGTTCCGCCACCGCCATAATAAAAATAAGCCTGGCCGTCATCGTCAACAAATACGCATGGATCTATCATGGATTCAAGCCCTTTTATATAGCCTTGCGACTTAAAACCATTGGCGGGGCTTTTGCTGGTAGCAACTCCTATTTTCCAGGTGTGGTTCCAGTCTGTTCCGCTTGGGTGGGGGAAGTAGAAGTAATAGGTGCCATTTTTATAGGCACAATCAGGCGCCCACATAAAGCCACCTTCGGGGCGGCCCCATTCAACCTGGCTGGCACGTAATATTTCGCCTTCATCCTTCCAGTGCACCATGTCGTCGGTCGAGTAAACGTGGTACTGGTCCATCAGGTCACAGCCTCGCGCGGGGGCTACATCATGCGACGGGTACACATAAAGCCGGCCATCTTTCCAAACATGTGCAGACGGATCGGCAGTGTAAATATCCGTTACAAAAGGGTTGCCCACAGCTGCGGTATCGGTTTTCTCCTGGGCAACGGCAGGGGAAGCCAGTAACATAGTTAAACCTAAAATTGCAGAAAGGTGTTTCAACCCGGATTTGCCTGCTGACGTTTTAAATAAATGAAATATAGATATCATTACAGGGTGTTTATTTATTATAAAATGTAAAAGTTAAATGGCAGAGAGACGTGCTCTCCGCCATTTTGATGGTTTTAATTAATAAGTTTTAGTGAAAAATTATTTTACATGAACTTCGATATCATCAATACCATAATTTTGAGCCGACGTTACGTTAGCTGTGGTGTTGTAGAATATCCTCATATAGTTCATAGCTGTTAAATCCGGCCCTCCATCTCCCGACAGGTATCCATCCGTAAATTTCAGCTTTAAGTGGTTCCAGCCATTGTGACATGTTGGGAGAACTTTATCCAGCCCCCAACCAACGCGTTTATTATCCGGATCGTTGGCGCTGCTAAATTGTATCTGACCACTTGTTGTTAATTGAGAAACATCCTGAATATACCACCAGAACTCTAAGTAGCCCACGGGTAAGGTTGTTTTTGTATCGATAGGGGTAGCAAGCGATAGCGCAAACTGCATAAAGTTTCCCCCTGATGCAATGGTTCCCTGAATATAGCCGGCACCTTCCTGCTGGCCCTTTGTTAGTAATTGGCCTCCATTTACTACGTTCCAGCCATCTAATTGATCGCAATTATTAATCATAACAGGGTTCGCCACATCAACTCTCACATCATCAATACCATACATTTGAGCTGTAGTTACGTTAGCTGTGGTGTTGAAGAATATCCTCATATAATTCATAGCTGTTAAATCCGGCCCGCCATCTCCCGACAGGTATCCGTCGGTGAATCTCAGCTCTAAATGGTTCCATCCATTATGACATAATGGAAGAACTTTATCAAGCCCCCAGCCAACACGTTTATTATCCGGATCATTGGCACTGCCAAATTGTATCTGGCCACTTGTTGTTAGCTGGGAAACGTCCTGAATATAAAACCAGAATTTTAATTCGCCGGTAGCTAAGGTTTGTTTTGTATTAACAGGGGTGGTAAGCGATAGCGCAAACTGCATAAAGTTTCCGCCCGGCGCAATGCTTCCCTGAATATAGCCTTTTCCCTCCTTTTGGCCGGTTGTTAGCAATTGCCCTCCATTTACTACGCTCCAGCCATCTAATTGATCACAATTACTAAGCACAGCCGAGGTATCAATTACTACCGGGGTTGTATCCGGAGGCGGTGGTTTCAGGTACGAGGTGTCTCTGGATTTATATTGCACTTTTTGACAGCTAATAACTGCAAGTGCTATTATGAAGATGGAACATGCCATCATTATTTTAACGAATTTCATTTCCTTTTATTTAAGATTAATTAATTAGGAACATCTATCTGTATTATGTTAGAAAAATTGGAGCTGTTGTAGCTATCGCTTAAACGCACTCCAACACGTACAAAAAATGTACGGCCCGGTATAAGATTAGGCACCGTTAAGGTCCTCGATTTATCGGCAGCAGTCATATCAATAAAGTCTTTATTGATGGCTACGGCGTTTGCGTCAGAGAAAACCTGTATTGAAGCTCCTGTGCCTACCAGAGCGGTGGTATTAACATAGGGCTGCGTATCCTTAATGGTGGGTAAACCTGCTACTACCGGCGCATCAATATCATACGTTAGGGTGAGTGTTGTACCGTTTAAAGTCGCGGTAAAATTTTTGATCACCAGGTAAGGCGTAACAGTAAAGTCATGCTTTGTACCCTTGGCAAGAACAACGGTTACCGTGTCATAAACGGGCCAAAAGGCACCTCCGGTAGGTACCACCTTATAGCCCCCGCTAAACAGTTGGGTGTCCTCAAAAGTCCCATCGAATTTACTGGGGATAGTTTGCGGAGCGGTCCAGCCAATTTGCTGAAGCCAAATTTGTGTACTGCCACCAGATGTAGGGAAATTACCGCCTGTTGATGATATTAAATTACCCTGAAATGAAGCGTTGGGACCGGGATAGTTATCTATTTTTGTGCACGCAGAACCCGCAAGTATCATTACGCCCATCAAAATTATATTAATCAGTTTTTTCATGTCTTTTAATTTTTATTTTTTAATAACCAGGATTATTAGGCAATAGGTTCGGGTTATTTGCAATTTCCCCACCCGGAATTGGTTCGTAATAATTTTGTTTCGGGAATGTATATTCACGGTTAAACAATTCGGGCTCGGCAAGGAAAATGTATTTGTTTTCGTCAAATACAAAATATGGCATCAGGCCTTTAAAATGTGCTTTGTCCAACACCACATCAGCGGTGCGCCATCTTTTCAGATCCCAGTAATACTGGTTTTCAAAGGCAAGCTCCATGCATCTTTCATTACGTACTTTAGTCAGGTCGATAGACGAATAAAGTGTCGCACCGGCCCTGTCCCTTATCAGGTTGATATCGGCTAGTGCATCGCTGGTATTGCCTAATTCAACAGCAGCTTCGGCGCGGTTCAACAATATTTCGGCATAACGAAAATCTATCCAGGGCTGTACACTCGTGTTCAGATTAACCGCTGACTGCAACTTAGTATAATCAACATATTTACGTACATAAAAACCTGTGCGCGTTAATTCATCACCGCCTGTCCATGGGCCTGTAAAGCCAATAACCTGCACACCCTGGTAGAGTGTTGATGTAGCACCTGAAAGTATGTATGAGCGCGAGTTAGCCGGTTTTGCAACTTCAGCGGCGGCTGTTCCGCTAAAAGTTGGATAAATACCTCTTTGCATATCAAAAGTAAGCCCTCTTAAGGTTGCTCCAGGGAAATAAATGGTAGCCTGCAATCTTGGTTCAAGCCGCTGCATTAGTTGCGCACGGTTGTCATAACGTATAGGTGTGCCATCGGGATTGGTTATCGGCAAATCGCCCCAAAGCTGTACCAAATCTAATGTTGGGTATGAGCGCGAAAGCGCATTAGCTGTAAAGTAGCGCGGCGACATGGTATCATCCCAGCTATGAGCTGTATGGTTAGCTATAGAATACTGTTTTATAAATATATTCTCGGGGCTATTGGGCTTCAGGAACAGATCAACATAATTCTGTACCTTATCTCCCGGGGTTGCATTATAAAGCGAGTACACACCATCGAGTAATTTTGCTGCATCATAAGCTGCCTGGA